>JBJEBO010000050.1:0-4414 GCA_051870155.1 Candidatus Cryptobacteroides sp. | reverse complement strand
AGGCGGAATATATTATAGAAGACCCTTGGCAGCAAAGACCTTACAATGATTCACATGTGTTCGCATCCGCAGGTGCAGGACTCTGGACCACCGCCAATGACCAATTGAAATTCTACAAGATGCTAATGAATCTCGGAATGGGAGACAACGGAGTCAGGATTCTGAAAGAGGAAACAGTGAAATCAATTCTTGCGTGCTCCACCAGACCAGAAAATTTCGAGGGATATTCACTCGGTTTCTTTGCTCCAATCGAGGACACCGAAGACTCCTGGTTCGGTCACGGAGGTGCCTGGGGAACCAACTGTATGGTCAACTGGCATAAGAAGCAGTTGAAACTCTTTGTGATTCAGATGTCCAACAGCGACCAGCCTTGGTATGATGACCTCGTGAAGGCGCAGAATGAGTTTTTCGCAGCTGAAATTGACAATTCGGCATCTGAAGCCTATACAGGAAGGACAAAGTAAAGATAATCAGGGCTGGAGGAGGAAGGTCATCTGACGGACCACGTTCTCCTTCCAGTCCGAAATGAAATCTTCATCATATTCATTGGTATTGAACACTTTATTTCCTATTGGCCGAACGAGGAATGGGGTGGATATGAGTCCGTAGAAAGTATAGCAGACTGTGACCGGTCTCAATTTTCTGAATTTGCCGGACTCCATTTCAGCCCGTATGGCATCAAGGAGTTCCTTCCCGACAGGGAAAATATTGCTACCGAAAGCGATTTTCACAAGATTGTCGAAATCTCTGTTCACTTCACGAATCATAAAGACAGGAAGTCCAGGATTTTTTGTCAGCACCCCCATATATGTGTCAACGATAGCCCGGATTTTATCCTCAAGCGGAATGTCAGACACGATATGGTCCTTCACTTTCGGCAAAAATTCCATCACTATATCACCAAGCACAGCCTGAAACAGCCTTTCCTTAGTCCTGAAATAATAGTGCATTGCCGGACGAGTAAGCCCCACTTCCGCCGCAATTTCTGACATATTCGTCTCATTATAACCGTTTTTTAGGAAAGCGGACTTTGCCGCAGCTATTATCTTCTGTTCAATATTTTGTTCCATAATATCATTCGTTAGATATCTCGACTACGCACTTCGTGCTCCACTCGATATGACATATTGGTTTTACATTCGTGCTTCACTCGATATGACATATTGGTTTTACATTCGTGCTTCACTCGATATGACATCTTCATTTCAGATGATCGATGAAAAGAAGCATACGATTGGTTATATTCACATCGCTCACACCGCTGTCAAAATCCAAAGATAATATATTTAATTCAGGAAACATCCTTTTCAGTTTCTTTTCTATTCCCCTTTCTATTATATGGTTGGCAATGCAACCGAACGGTTGGAGGGAAATCACATTCTTGCTCCCGTGCTTATAATATGTGGCAACCTCACCTGGCAATAGCCATCCCTCTCCGAACTGTGTGCTCAGGGTGATAATTTCAGCTGCTTCAGACGCTTCATCGAAAATATCATTGAAAGGTGTGAAATGGCGGAAATTTGCCGCAGCCGTCTCGAATTTTCCAATCTGCCTTTTCAACAAAGAATAAAGCACATCATACAATCCGTCCGGAATATTGTTTCTGACAGTGAGCGAGCGTTTATTAGTGCGTGTATTCACAAAGAACTGGGTAAAAAAGTCAGTCAAAATTGGAGGCGCGATTTCAACCCCTTGTTCCATAAGCCAGTCCACTACATTCTTATGTGCAAATGGATTGAATTTCAGATAAATCTCCCCTACCACCCCCACTTTCGGGCATTCGCGTTCACAACAGATCGCATCAAAATCCCGTGCCGCCTCGCTTAAAAGTGACGGGAGTGCTTTCCACTGTCCATTGGAAAGCAATTCCCCTCCCCTTGCAAGATACTTGTCTTTCAATTCCAGCGCAGTTCCACGGGCGTTCTCCCGAGCCGCCGAAGCATAATACATCTTAGCAATCGAATCCGAGAACAGGAGAGTGTTTACAATGGGCGGAATCGCCTTCAGCCAATTGACCTTGAAACCCGGCTGATCGTTTTCCAAACCACTTCCAAAAGCCACGGAAATGACAGGAGTATTTGTAAATCCGGCATCAACAAGGGCCTTCTTGATTAAAGGAAGATAATTGCTCGCCCTGCATTGCCCTCCGGTTTGTGTCATTGCAACTGCGATTTCATCCGGATTATAATTTCCTTCAGATAAAGCTTTTATCAAATCCCCAACCACAAGGGTGGCCGGATAACAGACTTCATTGTTGGCATATTTCAGACCGTATTCTACAGAAAGAGAATCGCTGACAGGAAGACATTCCACATCATATCCGATATATTCCATTAATGGAGGAATCAACGGTGAGATAAAAGGCGTGAAGAAAGGGACGAGTATTTTGCGACCACGATCCTTTTTCTCATATCTCGGAGGCATTGCAGACCGTCTCTCTGCCGACACAGGACGGACACCGGACATTTTCACGCTCTCTATCAACGATCTCACCCTCAACTTCATAGAGCCCACATTATTTATATCATCCAATTTCAACAATGTCAGCGCCTTACCTCCTTCCTTCAGAATATTGCGAACGGCATCCGTCAAAAAAGCGTCAGGTCCGCATCCGAACGAGGTCATCTGCACAAATTGCACATCCCCGCTCTGGGAAGCGCACCAGCGTGCTGCCTGGAGTATCCTATTGGTGTAAGTCCATTGGGAAACGAAATTCATTCCATCAGTGTTCTCCGCCTCTGAAGCCCTCACCACATCTTCGGAAATAACATTCACCCCCATTCCGGCTATCATCCCTGAGATATCGTGCTGGATGAGAGGGTCGCTGTGATACGGCCTTCCTGCCAGCAATATCGTAATCCGACCATTGGCTCGGGCATCGTCCAGAATCTCCCTGCATTTCCCTGCAAGAGAAGCAGCATATTCCAGATATTCCCCATCCGCTTGTTCAAATGCTTCCGCAGCCTTGTCCGACGGCACTCCAAGGGTTCCGAGATATCTGATACACTGCTTCTTGAACAATTTCCTGTCTTTCATAGAAATCGTTGGGGAATCCAAAGGCACATCCAGATTCTGGACATTCTTCACGACCTCAGCATAGCCTGTAACAACAGGACAATTAAAACTGTTATCCCCCTTATTGGTCCTGCTATGCACGGCAAACGGCATAAAGATTCTGTCAACACCCTTACTGAGCAAATCCGTTATGTGGCTGTGTACAAGCTTGGCAGGAAAACAAATATTATCAGACATTACAAGGGAGGCATCCTTCTCATATTTACGGAAATCTGAAGGATCCGATACAATCACAGATATTCCACATTCCCTGAACAAGGCACTCCAGAAAGGAAAATCCTCCCAAATATTCAGACAACGTGGAATACCGATTCGCAAACCTTCGCCAGCATCACCCCGCACTTTGAAAAGCATCTCCTGTTTGAATCTGTAAACGGACTGCCCCGCCTCTATCTTCTCCCCTGAATTGTTGAACACCTTCTCACAGCGGTTGCCACTATAATAAGTCCTGTTCCCTTTGAATCTATATGCTAAAATCGCACAACCGTTTTCGCATCCGTGGCAACGCAGAGACTTAGGTTCAAACTCAGCGGCTTCCACAAGCATTGAAGGAAGACGTAAATTTTCATTTTCCGTTTTGTTTTTAAGAGCATACACGGCACAGCCATACGCTCCCATAAGTTCAGGGAAGGAACTTCTTTTCACCCTGGCACCGGTAAGGATTTCAAGAGCCCTGACAACTGCATCGTTCTTCATTGTTCCGCCCTGGACCACTATATTATTCCCCAACTCACTTACATCAGTGATTTTCAGCACTTTATAAAGACAGTTCTTCACCACGGAATATGCCAGACCCGCAGAAATGTCCCCGATGCCGCAGCCTTCCCTCAACACCTGCTTCACCTTCGAATTCATAAAGACAGTGCATCTCGTACCAAGGTCACAAGGAGCCTTCGAACGGCAGGCTTCGGAAGCAAATGATGCCACGTCATTGCCTGTCGAACCTGCGAATGTCTCAAGAAATGAACCGCATCCGGATGAACAGGCCTCGTTTATCTCGATTCTGTTGATCACCCCCTCCCTGACATAAATCGCTTTCATATCCTGACCTCCGATGTCAAGAATGAAGCTGACATCCGGATCCAAAGTCCTCGCGGCAATGAAATGCGCCATAGTTTCAATAATGCCATAATCCAGGGAGAACGCCACCTTTATCAGATCCTCGCCATAACCCGTTGAGCAAGCCGACACAATATTCAATATAGTTCCGTTCGCCTTGCATTCTTCCACCAGTCTTCCAAGAGCGTTGCTCACGGCAGTGACCGGATCTCCTGCATTCGGTGCATAATGTCTGAACAGCACATTCCTGTCCTTATCTATCACAACCACCTTCGTCGTA
>JBJEBO010000049.1:0-4421 GCA_051870155.1 Candidatus Cryptobacteroides sp. | reverse complement strand
AGATGAATTCAATGAATTGTGGAATTCTTCGGTTTGCTACTCAGACTATCGTGCAGAGTACGAAAAGCTATATCATAATAGTCAATCAGAGCGTGAGGAAATCAACAAACTGACTAGAAGTTTGGATTTGAGTTACTCCCAAGTGCTGCAGCCTAATTCGATGCAGGAAGAGTTTATTCTGAACATCGAAGAGATAATCCATAAGGGAGGGAAAAGGGCTTTGCTCATTTCTGCAACAGGTACAGGAAAGACGTTTGCATCCGCATTTGCTTTAAGGAAATTGTTTGCAGATAGTTCTCTTTCAAAAAAGAAGGCTCTCTTCCTATCTCATAGGGAACAAATTAACAAACAAGCCCTCAAAAGCTACAAAAGGGTATTCGGAACTGGTATTCCTATGACGTTGCTCAGTGGAACTTACAATGACATCCAATCTGCGAAAGATGGCACATTCCTTTTCTCCACTATGAATATGATGGCGAAACCGGAAGTTATGGAGCAGTTCAAACCGGATGAATTTTCTGTGATAGTCTTGGATGAATGCCATAGGAGCGGTGCTGCAAGCTATCAGAGAATAATTAACTACTTCAAACCTGAACTTCTGCTGGGCATGTCAGCCTCTCCTGAGAGGACAGATGATTTTGATGTATTCAGCCTTTTCGACCACAATATCGCCTGCGAAATAAGATTGCAACAGGCATTGGAGAATGAGTTGCTGTGTCCTTTTCATTATTTTGGCATTACAGACCTTGAAATTGACGGAGAAGCAGATGAACTAAGTTTATTTAGACAATTGACAGCGGATAAACGCGTAGATTATATAATCAAGCAGGCAGAATACTACGGTTACAGTGGAAATCGAGTGAAAGGGCTGATATTTTGCAGCACAAAGAAGGAAGCCGCAGAACTTAGCAGAAAATTCAACCAGACCGGGAAATATAATACTGCAATGTTGAGCGGAGATAACTCTCAAGAAGAAAGGGAGCGTGCCATAGACAGATTGGTTAATGACGCCAACTCTGATAGACTTGATTATATCTTTACTGTAGATATCTTCAACGAGGGAGTTGATATTCCGGAAATTAACCAGGTCATTATGCTACGTCCCACCCAATCTCCTATAATTTTTGTCCAACAACTTGGGCGAGGACTTCGAAAGGCTGAAGGCAAGGAATTTGTCATCGTCATTGACTTCATCGGAAATTACCTGAACAATTATATGATTCCTATTGCACTGTCTGGTGACAGAAGTGGCAACAAAGATAATATCCGCAGAAGCCTAATGGAGGGTAACAACATCATAAAAGGTGCTTCTACCATCTATTTTGATGAAATTTCGAGAGACAAAATTTACAAATCCATAGACTGCGCAAAACTTAACAATAAACGCCTGCTCCGAAAAGAGTACTGGGATTTTAAATATAAGCTCGGACGTATTCCCAAGCTGAAGGAGTTTGATCAAATGGGCGAGCTTGATCCGTTGAGACTGATTGACGTATGGGGCTCATACCAGGCATTCCTCATTGATAGTGATGAAGATTTCAATGCTTCTTTGTCACAGTATCAGCTACAAGTCCTTGAGTTCATTTCCAGAAAATTCGCTTCCGGAATGAGAATTCACGAGTTGTCATTGCTCAATCTATTGATTAATTCTCCGGAAATGGTTGATCTATGGGAAGATACACTAAGTGATAGATATAATGTTTATTTGGATGACTTGACAAGGAAAAGTGTATTCAATGTTCTGCAAGGCAGATTTTTCCGTGGTGAGACATTCAGGGTCCAACTAATTGACCTTGAAGATGGTACTACAAAACTTTCACAAAAATTCGAAGAAGCTTTGAAATCTGCAACTTTCAAGAGTGCAGTAAATGAACTGATTGATTTCGGTATTTCCCGATATCACAAAGATTATTCAAAGAACTATCCTGGTACATCGTTTAATCTGAACAAAAAGTACACCTACAGTGATGTATTTTGGTTATTGAACTGGAAGGCAGAAGAAGTATCATTGAACGTGGGAGGTTATAAATTTGACTCATACTCAAATACATACCCTATCTTTATTAACTATGAGAAAGGAGAAGAAGTCGGTGCTAGCACGAAATATGAAGACCGTTTCATGAATCCTTCTACATTGATGGCTATATCAAAGAGCCGCAGAAGTCTTGAATCCGATGATGTGGTCAACGCAATGCACAGTAAGGAAAGAGGCATAATTATGCCGTTATTTGTCAGAAAGAATAAAGACGACAAGGTCTCAAAAGAATTCTATTTTTTAGGGACTATTGAATATAATGGGTTTGCAAAAGAGTTCATTATGCCTGAGACAGACAACATTTCAGCCGTGGAAATTGGCTACAAGTTGAATACTCCAGTAGAGCATAACCTTTATGAATATATAACAGAACAATCATTATGAAGCATATCGAAGTAGTTGCTGCAGTTATCAGGCGTGAAAATGAAATCTTCGCTACACAGCGCGGATATGGAGAATTCAAAGACTGGTGGGAGTTCCCAGGAGGGAAAATGGAGGCAGGTGAAACTCCGGAGCAGGCATTGAAGCGTGAAATCAATGAAGAATTGGACGCTGAAATCAATGTCGGGAACCTGATTCAGACCGTGGAGTGGGATTATCCCAATTTCCATCTCACTATGCATTGCTTTTGGTGCACACTTTCCGGTGAATCATTGCAGCTTAATGAACACGAAGCTGCAGCGTGGTTGAATAAAGAGACCTTGTTTTCTGTCAAATGGCTTCCTGCTGACGAGGATATCCTAAAAATCATTGAATTATCAATTAGTTAACGATTAATTAATATGGGCTGGGATGTGGCAGTAATAGGTCTGAAGCACGATTTACCAGTAGATGATCCTATTGCTACGGCAAAGAAACTGCAAAACGACTAAACAGGAATCTGATTCTTGTATTCAGAGATGAATATGAATACGATGCGGAAAACAGATATAACGTTCTATCACTGGCTTATAAGGGTTTTGCACAGTTGGAGAATGAGAACATTCCAGAGCCGGTGGCGTTCGAACAGTTTTCGATATTCAGTATGGACGATCTGGATTGTTCTGCAATTGATGGAGGGCTGCTCTGGTTGCGTTTCCGGTTGACTCTGTTTGGGACGGACGAAGCGGAGAAATACAGGGTGCTGGGCAAGTTCCAGCTTTGAGAGCATGGATGTGGTCGCAAGCCCGGGCTGATGAGGAATTGCCTGTCGAAGTCAAACCCTGCCGGAGACTGTTCCGTGATTGAGTTTCTCGTTCCTGATAACGCACCAGCTTTGGAGATGAAGCAGATGCATCTAAGGTATCTGCTGCTGGACACAAAGACCGGATACAGGTCGCAGTATCATTCACTGGACGCAATTATTTCTATAACTGCTGATTAAGAACAATCAAATCGAAATACATTAACCTTGTATGGCAAGATGACTTATGAAGACAATTCATTTCTTCTTCATCTGATGAAAATAGGAAATCGAAGCCGTTGTTACGATAATATTCGAGAACTTTAGGAGTATTTACGGCATCGACAACCAAAAATCTGGCGGCTGATGTATTGTCCGGATTAATAGCAAGAGTTTTTATCAAATCCATCATTTCACGGCCGACATCCAAATGCCTGAACTTATCAAACACACAGAGTCTGCCTATCAGGATAGCAGGATACTGCGAACGTCTCTTAGCATTTGGAATGGGTTTATTGAATCTATTCCTTTTAGGATTCGGAAGAGGAGCAGTCCGTAGCGCAGAATTAGATATAGAGAAAGCGCATACCAATTCAGGCTTTCGTGGTGATTCCGGATGGGTTGAATTATATTCACTTACATCGGTGTAGAAACAATGGGAATACCCCATCATCTCATTTTGATAATCCGAGTAGTTGTCTTTTGTATTATCATGAAAAAAAGAATCAATGTCAGCGTCCTTCTCACAACTATACGGCTGGCATTGATTGATTATATCTGATGACAATCTGTCAAACAGACAATTATCCAACAAGTACCCCACAATTACTTCTTCACAGTTTTCTTTTTCAAAATAGCATAGGAATTGGCAGCTTCCTTAGAGAAGCTAACAGAGGCACGTCTGCGGATATTCTCCTCAGACATCTTCTCAAATCGTTCTGCGACCGAACCCCTTAAAGTCGGGATTGCTTTAACATATACTGCCATAAAGCCAAAATTTCTACAAATTTAACAAAAATACTCAATCAATATCTACATTTTTCGATACTTTCTGGCGCGATAATAGATTTGCAAGAACTGTGCTGCACTAATTATTAGGCAAATTAACGCAACTCAAAGCAGTAGAAATCAATTCTGTTTCAATGGTTTAGATATATGATATCTTTGCTTTCAGAATTCATAAAGAACAATGAAAGCACTGCCATCAATTGCATTCAATGACTT
>JBJEBO010000048.1:0-4425 GCA_051870155.1 Candidatus Cryptobacteroides sp. | reverse complement strand
GCCTACACCACAAGGGCTGTTCAAGACCCTGTCACAAAGACATTCTGTGCCCAGGTATGGGATCCGGAGCCTTACAAGTGGAAAAATCCGGGCCCGGGCAAAAGGACTTCACCTCTTATATATGAGTGCCATATCGGAATGGCCGCTGAAAAGGAGAAGGTGGGTTCTTTCGAAGAGTTCAGGACGGGAGTGCTTCCGCACATCATTGACCTCGGCTACGACACTATCCAGATTATGGCCATCCAGGAGCATCCTTATTATGGGTCGTTCGGCTATCAGGTCGCGAATTTTTATGCTCTCAGTTCGCGTTTCGGCACTCCTGAGGAATTCAAACATCTTGTGGATGACGCCCACGCCGCCGGTATAGCCGTAGTGATGGATATAGTTCATTCACATTCTGTTGATAATGAGGCTGAAGGTCTTGGCAAATTCGATGGAAAGGAGGACCTCTATTTCTATTCCGGTCCTCAGGGAAGGCATCCGGCTTGGGGCTCGAGATGTTTCAATTACGGAAAGGACGAGACCATTATGTTCCTGCTCTCCAACTGCAAATATTGGATGGAGGAATACCATATCGACGGCTTCCGTTTCGACGGCGTGACGAGTATGCTCTATTGGGACCACGGTCTCGGAAAAGATTTCGTGGGCTATGACAATTATTTTAATGGCGGTGTTGACGAGTCTGCGGTGACCTATCTCGCTCTTGCCAATATGCTTGTAAAGGAAATCAATGAAGATGCATTCACCATTGCAGAGGACGTCAGCGGAATGGCCGGTCTGGCTGCTCCTTTCGAGGCCGGCGGTGTAGGATTTGATTTCAGGATGAGTATGGGAGTTGCCGACAACTGGATCAAATGGATAAAGGAACTTCCGGACGAGAAATGGAGCGTGGGTGAGATGTGGTGGCAGCTTACCAACAAGAGGGCTGACGAAAAAACCATAAGCTATGCAGAGTGTCACGATCAGGCTATGGTTGGAGATAAGACGCTTATTTTCAGGATGATGGATAAGGAGATGTACACATCTATGAATAAAGAGTCCAAGTCTCTGATTGTTGACAGGGGAATTGCCCTTCACAAGATGATACGCCTCTTCACGATGGCGACCTCCGGCAACGGCTATCTTACCTTTATGGGCAACGAGTTCGGTCATCCGGAGTGGATTGACTTCCCGAGGGAGGGGAACGGCTGGTCCTATAAATATGCACGCCGTCAGTGGTCGCTCATAGAGCCTGATTATTTGAGATACAAAAATTTGAATAATTTCGATCGTGCGATGATTCATCTATGCCATTCT
Organism: Candidatus Cryptobacteroides sp.; assembly: GCA_051870155.1. GTDB lineage: Bacteria > Bacteroidota > Bacteroidia > Bacteroidales > UBA932 > Cryptobacteroides. The sequence continues at coordinate 3,129 of JBJEBO010000048.1, read as the reverse complement.
GAGGGGCTTTTGGAGGCACCTCCGGAGCTGCTCGTGCAGGATGAAGAGAAAAAAATAGTGATTTTCAAAAGAATAAATTGTATCTTTGCGCTCAATTTCAACCCGTCATCCTCTTTTTCGGACTACGGTTTTGCCGCTCCGGCGGGAAAATACAAGGCTGTGCTTGATACCGATCAAGCGGAATTTGACGGTTTCTCCCGCCTTAAAACGGGTGAGACTCATTTGACTGTGCCGCAAAAATCCCCTAACGGCAATGGCAAGTATGACAGCACTTTGTTCCTTTATTTACCGAGCAGATGTGCCGTCGTGCTTGAGAAAGTTGATTAAATAAATTTTAAACACAGATATATGGCATTTATCAAATTCAACAAGTCCGAACTTGTCAACCTGTCATATTCCCTCAAGAGGGAGATAATCTCAGCGAACAAGACCGGTGCCTATTGCAATACTTCCATTGTAACTTGCAACACAAGGCGATATCACGGTCTGCTGGCTGTTCCGGTGGACAATTTCGGTGGAGGAAAGTATATGTTGCTTTCTTCAGTTGACGAAAGTCTCGTGATGGACGGCAAGCAGTTCAATCTCGGCATCCATTGCTATGGGGACGTTTATGAACCGAGAGGTCACAAGTACATTGTGGACTTCGATTCCGATCCGGTTCCGGAAATTACCTACAAGGTCGGAGACATCGTCTTCAGCAAGACTATCGTTATGGTTCCTGACAATGATCAGGTGCTCATCAGGTATCAGCTGGTTGAGGCTCCTCAGAAAGCCACTCTCAGACTGAAACCTTTCCTCGCTTTCAGGAATGTCCATAGCCTTACACGCCAGAATTCCGAGGCGCGCACTGAGGCAAAGGAAATCGACGGTGGAGTTGCATTCAACCTTTATCCGGGCTTCCCTGACCTCAATCTTCAGATGTCTTCAAAGGCGGCTTTCCGTTATCAGCCTTATTGGTATAACGGCATTACCTATTCAGATGAATACCGCCGTGGATTCGACTGTCGTGAAGACCTCTTCGTTCCGGGCGAATTTTCAGTTGACCTCAAGCCGGGCGATTCAATTGTCCTTTCCGCTTCCGTCAACGAAGTTGCTTCCCGTGGAATCAAGAGAAAATTCAACGATATTCTCAAGGGCCTCGGCAAAATCACAAGTTATCACGACCTGCTCGTCCACAACGCTGATCTCCTTAAATGCGAGAGAGGTGGCAAGAGCCGTATCAACGCCGGCTTCTCGTGGCTTGAGACCGGTCTTCTCAGGGAAACCATCATAGCCCTTCCGGGACTTACCCTCTATGCAAACGGAAGCAAGGAAGAGTTTGAGAATATCCTCGACACCCTCATCGCAGATGAGCAGGAGAGACTTTTCCACAGGACTACACAGGTTGAGTCTCCTCTGAGACTGACCGACACAATCCAGCAGTATGTTCATTTTGCCGGAAACGAAAAACAGGTGTGGAAGAAATACGGTGAGACCCTCAAGGGTATCATCGAAAGTTATGCACCGGGACGCAGACGTGAGGTTACAATGCATCCTAACGGACTGCTTTGGGCTCAGATGGACTGGGTTGCCCTTTCCTGGATGAACGCCTATGTGGGAGGTCAGCCTGTCACTGAAAGGGCTGGCTATCAGGTCGAGACTAACGCCTTCTGGTACAATGCTCTCTGCTTCGCTATTGATATGGAGACCAAGTACGGCTCCAAGAAGAGTACATTCGTAGAGAGGTGGACTCCTGTAAGAGATCTCGTAAAGCAGAACTTCCAGCCTACTTTCTGGAATGCCGAGAAGGGATATCTTGCAGATTATGTGGACAATGCCGGACAGAATCTCGATGTTCGCCCTAACCAGTTGTTCGCTGCCTGCCTCGACTATTCTCCTATTGACGATGAAATCAAGGCAGAAATCGTCAACACCATCAACAATGAACTTATCACCAAGAGGGGTATCAGGACGCTTTCTCCGAGAAATGCCAAATATAGAGGCGTCTATGAGGGCTCACAGGTGGACCGCGACCTTGCTTACCACCAGGGATGTGCCTTCCCTTCACTCCTCGCCCCATACATCGACCTCTGCTTCAAGATGGTCGGCGAGTCTTTCTGCGGTAAGGCTAAATACCTCACAGAAGGATTCTATGAGGATGTCAACAAGCACGGCGTCGGAGTGTTCTCCGAACTTTATGATGGAGATCCACCTCACGAGCCGCACGGAGCGATTTCTTGTGCCTGCAGCACATCCGCCCTGTTGAGGATAGACTATTTGATTAATCAGTATAAGGAGGCTAAGAAATGAAAGTTCTGATGTTTGGATGGGAGTTTCCTCCTCATATCGCCGGCGGTCTTGGTACTGCCTGCTACGGTATGACCAAGGGTTTGGCATACAACAATGTGGATGTGCTTTTCGTAATGCCTTCCGCATCAGGTGACGAGGACCAGACTGCTGCAAAGATTATCAATGCCAGTGATGTTCCGGTGGACACCGTCACCACTTCCGTGGACGAGTTCCTCGGCAAGGTAAGTTTCGTCCACATCGGTACCAATATGGTGCCTTACGTTGACCCTCAGGATTTCACTGAGATGGTTGAGGAAGAGCGTAAGAGACAGATCAAGAATTTCCGTGTGCAGTATGGCCAGAAATATAAATTCTCCGGCAAATACGGCGCAAACCTTATGGAAGAGGTCGCCCGCTATGCGATGGTCGGCGCAACCATAGCTATGCAGCACAAGGATGAGTTTGATGTAATCCACGCTCACGACTGGCTCACCTATCTTGCCGGTATAGCTGCCAAGCAGCTTACAGGCAAGCCGTTGGTGGTGCATATGCATGCCACATCATACGATAGGGCGAGCGAGGACAAGATTGACACAAGGGTTCTCGACATCGAGACCAAGGGTATGAAGGCGGCAGACAAGGTGATTGCCGTCAGTGAACTTACAAGAAACATCTGCATCAACAAATACGGCATCGCTCCGGAGAAAGTCGTTGCTGTCCACAACGCTGTGGACTTCAGCGGAAGGGAGAACCTGACTGTGGAGCGCAACGTGAAGGACAAGGTCGTGACCTTCCTCGGTCGCGTAACCTATCAGAAGGGTCCTGAGTATTTCATCGAGGCTGCCGCCAAGGTGCTCAAGA
>JBJEBO010000047.1:0-4442 GCA_051870155.1 Candidatus Cryptobacteroides sp. | reverse complement strand
TAGGCGCTATGATTGCCGAACAGAAAATCAATATGCTTATCTTCTTCTGTGACAATCTGATAGTTCAGGGACACCAAAATGATGTATCCGCTCTGACGAGACTTGCCGCTTTATACAACATTGCTTTTGCGACAAACAGGACAACAGCGGATATGCTTCTCACTTCAGCACTGGTAGATGATCCGGACTACGCCATTGAACTTCCGGACTGTATCGCCTCCTATGCTAACAGGACTCTGAAATAGACAAATTTACAATTTATAATAGAGGGAAAGAATCCAGGCGAAGACCGGTGCAGGCAGAAGCCATTTGGCAAATACCGACAATTTCTGTAGAAAAGTTGCCACAACATAGCTGTATGCAGGCTTCTTCTTCTCCACTATGCGGCATATCACCGATGCAAGATAATCCGGCTTCAGACCGTTGTTCTCGTCGTGCTCTATGCTTGCGAGAGAACGCGCATAGGATGGATATGCTTCTGAAGCCTGAGCGACATCTACACTCTTGCGAGTTGCTGTGAATCCTGTAGAAAAATCCCCCGGTTCGATTACGGTAACACTTACGCCGCTCTTGCGGAGCTCGAGTCTCAAAGCCTCGCAATAACCCTCTATCGCAAACTTGCTCGCAGAATAGGCGCCCTGATACGGAAGTCCGACAAGCCCTCCTATACTACTCAAACACAATATTTTGCCGCTCCCCTGCCTGCGCATCACCGGCACCACGCGCGAAAGCCATCTGACCATACCCATAAAATTGACATCCATCTGCATCTGCACATCATCAACTTTGCAAAACTCGATAGGACCTCCTATCCCCATTCCGGCATTGTTGATGAATACATCTATGCGGCCACCGGTCAACTCCATCATCTGATTGAAAGCCGATTCGACCTGAGGGTCATCCTGTACATCAGCCTTAAGGTATGTGACACCTTCCATCGGTGCCACATCCCTTCTTACTGTACCGAATACCTTGTGCCCCTTTGCAGCAAGGGACTGTGCGATTGCCTTCCCGAATCCGGAAGACACTCCTGTTACCAGAATTATCATAATATACCGATTAGGGACTCAAATATACAAAAACGGCGGTTCAATCAAGAAGAAAAACATATCTTTGTCCAAAATTTAGATAGAATGAAGAATACTGCTTGTAACATTCCGCTTTGGAAATGGATTTTAGAACTGGTGTTGGGATTTTTTCTTTTCTTGATTCTTTACGATTTGGCTCAAGGGTCGATACTCATACCTTCGCTGCCCCTGAAGATTGTAGTGATTGTTTTGGCGTCATTTGCCATCCTGACGCTATTCCTTTTGTGGACCAAACTGTTTGAAAAGAGTTGGCGCTTTGAATTACTGACAGAATCTGTCTTCAGAAATTCCGGAATAGGCATAGTGACAGGAGTGCTGTTTTTTGGATTCTTCACAGGCATTCTCGCATTGTCGGGGCTATATGGCGCGCAATATGCCTCACCGGATTGGAACTATATAATCCTGAATTTGTTCCTATATTTCCTTGTTGCCTGTGGTGAAGAGGTGGTTTTCAGGGGCATAGTATTCAGGATGATTGATGAGAGATTCGGAATGTGGTGGGCACTCGGCATATCTGCCCTGTTGTTCGGATTCATACATATTTTCCAAGCGAATGCAAGCTTATGGAGTTCTATTGCCATTGCAATTGAGGCTGGAATCCTATTGGGAGCCGCTTTCAAGTATTCAGGTTCATTGTGGCTGCCGATCGGTATTCACTGGACGTGGAATTTCACCCAAGGCAATGTATGCGGCTTCCCTGTTTCAGGCATATCCGATGGGGAGAGCATATTCACAGCAATCGTGTCCGGTCCGGAACTCATCACCGGCGGTGCCTTCGGTCCAGAGGCTTCTATCATCTCCGTAATTCTCGGCACTCTGCTTTCAGTTATGTTCATTTGGCTGACTAAAAGACCGATGAATGTGAAATAATCCTTCAGCCACCACCTTTAGTCGTTGACCCGATTTTCGGGTTTACTAAAGTACGCCCTGTAGTTGTCGGAGGGCTCTATACCTTCATATAGAATGCAAGAAACCGACCCTTTTGGGGCCGGCTTCTTCACTTGATCAAAATGACTAATTATACCATTTCAATTGTTTGATAATAAAACTTATTCAATTGGAACCCAAAGAGCTTCGATTACTGAACAGTTATTGTTGATGTGATATACATTCAATCCGCCTTTTGCTGCTTCGATGCGAATAGCAGCTGAAGCACCGACACCTTCTTCTGTTGTGAAGCTATGTGTAGTTGGATTTGCGACAACCGTCATAGAGGATGCATCACAAATGACCATTGCAGGAGTACACCACTGTGGGAAATAACATCCACCACTTGCAGCAAGATATGTTTTGCCATTGATTGTACGGACATCGAACGCATTGGCTGAATTATTGCTGTCAATAATAGGATCATTCATAAGTTTTGTACAAACGAAATCAGCTCCGACTTTATAAAGGGTGTTTTCATCATAGCAAGCAAATACAGCTCCATCAGTGAGAGTATCACTTAGAAGGGCAAATCCTGGGAAATAATTAGGAGACTGGCACCAATAACCTTGCATCCAGGTGATTCCTACAAAACCAGAAAGGATACCTTTGACATAACTCTGAGCCTTTCCGTCAATCACCTGCCAACAAAGAACCATATTTTCTCCAGTAATACCTTCTATACCTTCCCAAGGTGCTGCAATTGCGGCCTTCTTAGTAACATCACCGCGAACAGACAATCCTCCTCCGATATAAGATGGATAATAAGCCTCATCGTGGGTTGAAACAAGTTTTACAGGAGTCGTAGTTCCAGGCTTGATATAATAGATAGTGAAGAACTCATAATCAACCCAATAGTTCCATACTCGATTACAGAACACGAGGTTGCCGGCATCATCGTTTGTAATATATCCTGGTTTTACGTCCCCTGTATTGAGTTCGCCCTTCTTCTGTCCAGTGGTCTTGTCAAGGATGACAGGATATTTTCCGTCACCGGCGCATACTACAACATCACCATCGAAAAGCGCCATTGAGACATTGGTAGGAACCGTTTCTGAAGTGGCATTTACATAAGAGCAGACTCTTGACAAAACAGTTGTCATATCAACACTCCAAAGAGTAGCCTTAACTCCACCCTGACCAACAGTAAATGTAAGCGGTTCGAGTTTGCCGCCTTTGACGAGGAGTTCAGCCTCACGATAGGAATCAAGTTCTGTGTATGGAGAAACTGTGAAAGTCTTGGTCTGCTGTCCGTCAGCCTTTGTTCCGGCAGGCTTGATCCAGTCGCAATCCTCAGGGATTGTTACAGTCCACTCAATATTGGTATTAACTGTGATATCGAAAGAACCGCCCTCTGATTCGAGATATGCCTCATTGCTGACAAGCTCGAAGTGAGTTACAGGACCATCCTGTGTGATTGTATATGTCAACGGCTCGAAATTGCCACCTTTCACGGTGACCTTCGCCTCACGGCTTGTGTCATATTCATCGTATGGATCTACTGACAACGTCTTTGTCTGCTCACCATAAGCCTTTGATTCAACGACCTTTACCCATTTGCAATCTGAAGGAATAGTTATATTCCAATCAACATTGGTATTGACCTTGATTGTGGTATTTCCTCCTTCAGGACCAAATGCTGCGCTGCTTTCAAGAAGCTCGAAAGCATCCAGCTGACTTTGCACGAGGGAAACTTCCTTAACCGCTGTCTCTGCTTTAATGACGAGGGTTACAGCACGAGATTCTTTGAGAGGATTGGCTTCAGCCAAAACCTTGATTTTCACATCACCTGCATCACCTTTCTTAGGAGTAATGTTGCACCAGGTGTCTTTCTCTTTGATAGCGGCAGTCCACTCTACATTGGAGTTGAACTCAACGAAGACATCGATTTCTTCAGTTCCTTGAACCGGAATGACGACTTCAGTCTTCTCGCAAACGATTTCCGGAGTGATTTCCGGAGCCTTTTCACAAGCAATCATAAGGACTGCCAATGATAGGAATAATGAAAACTTTTTCATAATAAACACATTATAAGTTAATTATTTCTTGATGCTAATTCATCGAGGATTACATAGATTTGATAGAGGGCACGAGGAACGTGGAAACAGCCTTTCCATTTTCCGCCCTTGAGAGGAAGGAGCACTTCACCGCGACGGTTGAGATATCCGAACCATTCAGGATATTCGGCATCCTTGAAATGCGTCCAGAGATAGTCGTGGAGTTTGAGGAACCATTCAAGGCATTTCTCATTTCCGGTGAGCTGATATCCCTTGATCATTGCGATGGCAGACTCAAGATGCACCCACCAAAGTTTCTGGTCCCATTCGAGTTCCTGTGTTGGATATCCCTTGCGGTCCATAAAATAGAAGATTCCGCCATATTCTTTGTCCCATCCGTATTCAATTACACTCAGGGAAATTTCTACAG
>JBJEBO010000046.1:0-4476 GCA_051870155.1 Candidatus Cryptobacteroides sp. | reverse complement strand
CTCCCGGGCACTCATTTCAGGTTTGGCAGGCCACAATTTTCGGTTACGGACCAGGTGGTGTCGATTGAAGGGGAACTTGACAGGACTGATATGGAGCGGATGATGGCACTTCCGTACGAACTGGCCACAACGCACGGTACACATATATATGTAATAGTGTCCGAATTCCAGAATTTCCTCGAAGACGATAGATATGAAGATTTGTTCAAGGTGCTTGAAGACGTTTTAACGAGGAAGAAAGAGGAGGGAAATCCTTCTGCATCGTTCATCCTGTGCGGTTCAAGGGTGAATGCAATGAAATATATATTCGCGGAGAAGAAATGGTTCTACAAGCTTATAGAGCATCTGCCCCTCAATGTGGTTGAAGACAGAGATATAATAGAATATGTAGTGAAAGGCTATCTTCTTAGTGGAAAGGTTGTGGAAAAGGAATTGGTTATGGGAATGTGCAAGATGTTCCGGAGCAATCTTTGGTATATTAATCATTTTACTTCTATATGTGACTCAATGTCAAAGGGTTATATAAATGAAGGGATAATGATGGAGGCGTTGAGGATAATGATATCCATCCACGAACCTAAATTTATGGGCATTATGGACAACCTCACGAATCATCAGATCAGTTTCCTGAGGGCTGTCCTTGACGGAGTAACCAAGTTCAGTTCGACTGATACGATAGCAAAATATGGTCTTAATTCTTCGGCGAATGTCAGGAGGGTGAAGGATGCCCTGAAAAAAAAGGAGATTGTGACATTCGACGAAAAGGACGAGCCGGAAATTATAGACCCGCTTTTCAAGTATTGGGTGGAAAAATATTATTTTGAGAAAGTATGAAAAGGAAAATTGCAGTCTTGACCGGTGCGGGAGTGAGCGCCGAAAGCGGAATCAAGACATTCAGGGACAGTGATGGTCTCTGGGAAAATCACAAAGTGGAAGATGTCGCCACCATAGAGGGATGGCATCGTAATCCGGGGCTTGTTCTGGACTTCTACAATGAGAGGCGTCGTCAGCTTGCACAGGTCAAGCCGAATGCCGCCCATATCGCCATAGCGGAACTCGAAAAAAAATATGATGTGACTGTAATAACCCAGAATGTGGATAACCTCCACGAGGCGGCAGGCAGTACGAAGGTGATTCATCTCCACGGGGAATTGACCAAGGTGCGCCCGGAGAATTGTTGCAATGACAGGGACAATTTCTCGGAGGCAACGGTCTTTGACATAGGATATGACGATGTCAATCTTGGAGATTTGGCACCTAATGGAGCTCAGTTGAGACCACATATTGTATGGTTCGGAGAGGCTGTTCCAAAGATAGAGCAGGCAATTGATGTCGTTGGAAGGGCGGACATCTTTCTTATAGTCGGGACTTCACTCCAGGTTTATCCGGCAGCCGGGTTATATCGTTATGCAGGCAATGAGACTCCGATATATGTGATTGACCCTAAGGATGTGCCTCTGAGAGACCGCAGGATTACCCATATAAAGGATGTAGCCACATCAGGAATGAAAACATTGATAGAAAAAATTTTGAAAGACGGATAAAATCACTATCTTTGCACCCTCAAATAAAAAGGAGGTGATAAAGCGATGATTATAGTACCTATCAAAGAAGGCGAAAACATTGAGAAGGCTCTCAAAAAATTCAAACGTAAATTCGAGAAGACCGGAGCAATCCGCGAGCTTCGCGCCAGGAAGACTTTCGTAAAACCGTCAGTCAAGAGAAGAGACCAGATCAAGAAGGCCATCTACGTACAGCATCTCCAGCTTATGGACGAGCAGTAATTCCAAAACAAAGATTCATAACAGGGGAGTGTTTCCATTGGAAACATTCCCCTTTTTTATGTATTTTTGTACCCTTCATCTTTTGGATATGGAACATATAATGAATACAAAAGGATGGAAGACGTTCAGGAAGATCCTGCTATGGTTTGTGGGGATTTGGGCGATTCTTCTTGCAGTACTTCAGATAGCTTTGTCTGATTCTGTCCTCACAGGCATCGTTAATTCCTTAGCGGACAATTTCTTTACTGAAGAAGTTGATTTTGGAAAGGTATCCGCTTCGGTGCTCAAAAACTTCCCCAACCTCAATGTCACGGTCGATGATGTAGCTGTGACTTACCCTCACGATAAATTCGAGGCATTCGACACTACTTGCTTTTATGGAAAATTGATGGAAAAGGGTCGTGCTGAAACCGTGGACACCCTTGTTTCTGTGAGGAAACTGTCCGCTTCTGTCAATCTTATGTCATTGGCATTCAAAAAGATAAGAGTCCCTCAATTGATTCTTGACAGACCGAGGGTCTTTGCCAAGACATATTGCGATACAGTGGCCAATTGGAATGTGTTCCGCACATCGGATGAAAAGGAAGAGTCGGATTCCACGGGCTTCCCGTTCACATCGGTCAGCATAGGTAAAGTGGCATTGTCCGGTCGTCCTTCGATCGTTTTTTGCAATGCCCGAGATACATTGTGTGCATCTCTCAGGCTCAAGGATGCCGTCCTGAAAGGTCAGATTTCCACGAAAGGAGAAAGGGGAAAGGTGAGTCTTGACATCGACAGTCTCAATATTGCGGGCAGGCTCGCTTCAGACACACTGCTTTTCTCTCTTCCATCTCTGCGTATTTATGAACATTCCAATCATCTTGATCTTAAAGCTTCAGCCAGGGCTTTCATTGCCAACGGTTCACTCGGAAGAATAGGCATACCGATGGAGATTGTATCTCATATAGAACCTATCAGGGACAGTATATTGGGAGTGAGGATTTCCGAAACAGCAATATCTTTGGCCAATATTCCCGTTCGTGCGGATGCGGAAGTGCTTTATCTGAAAGATAGCATCTATGTCAAAGGTGATGCTTCGATTGATGAATGCAAGGTCTCCGATGTCCTAAATTATTTCAGTAAAAGCAATTTGAACATACTTAAGGATATAAGGACAGATGCTGCGATAGATATGTCTGCCCGTTATGACGGATTTTATCGGTTGTCCGGAGGACGTATGCCTCGTATGGACCTTGTTTTGACTATCCCGTCTTCTGCATTGAGCCTCACCGGTACAGATGTGAAAGGCAGGCTTGCCCTTGAATTGAAAATGAATTGCAGCGAAGACGGAATGTTTGATGTCAGGATTCCTGAAGCTTTTGCCGACGTGTTCGGAGCAAGTGTTTCATTGTCGGGAACTGCTACCGACCTTCTTGGAAAGGATCCTGTATTCATATTCAAGGCGGGTGCTTCGGCCGATTTGGATTCGCTCGCGCTCATTCTTGCGAAGGACTCCGGAATAAAGGCAGTTGGACGGGCGGATGCCGGACTTGAGGGTACGATAACTATGTCGCAGCTTGACCTCTATCGTTTTGCCGAGGCCAACCTGAACGGATTCATACGATGCAGGCAGATGGATATGGAATCCCCTTCAGATACCGTGTCTTTCCATATCGACAATCTTGATGCGAGTCTTTCCACTAAAAAGAATACTTCTGTTTCCGGACTTGAAAAAGGTCGCAGGATGATGTCCCTGAAAGCATCTATTGACAGCCTTTCAGCCGATATCAAAGGATCTATGATAGTGAAAGGCAGAAAGTTGGCCTTGGATGCGTGGAACGATGCTGCTGTAATAAGCGGTCGCGGTAGTGCTAAATCAGTCATCTATCCGGTATCAGGACATCTTTCGGCGGCGAGTCTGAGCTTGAGGGATGCGGAAGCCTATGCCGTGGCTATGGTGCGTACAGACAACACCTTCACCCTGTCACCGTCGAAGAATGACCGCAGCATCCCGAAACTTGACATAAAGAGTTCCAATGGAAGGATTTTCTACAGAGATTCATACAATAGGGTCGGTGTTACTGATGTCGTATTCGTGGCGGATGCAGTCAATATGAAGAAGACAAGGCAGACCAGGATGAATGCTTTTAAGGATTCACTGGCGACTGTCTATCCGGATGTCCCAAAGGATTCCCTTTTCAAATATGTGATGTCAAGACGCAAAGCCCCGGAGATTGAAGAATGGATGGTTGAAAAGGATTTCAGGGAAAAAGACATAGAGATAAGTCTGGGTGAGAGCCTGATGAATTATTATCGGGATTGGAATTTCAATGGAGACCTTGATTTTGCCAAGGCTTCCGTTGTATCTCCATATTTCCCTTTGAAGACTACTTTGGGCAATTTCTGCGGAAAGGTGAGCAACAATGAGATTGATTTGGAGAGTTTCAGCCTCACAAGCGGTTCATCTTCTCTTTCCGCTTCGGGAAAATTATCAGGGTTGCGTAGGGGACTTTTGCGTAATGGTATAATGAATCTGGATCTGAAAGTGCAGTCGGATAGTCTCAATGTCAATGAATTGCTTGCAGCTTTAGCTAAGGGAAGTGAGTTCTCTGGGGATGACCTTTCTACAGACCTGGACGACGATGATTATGAAAAACAAGTTGTCACCGATACTTTGGCTGCTGTCAAGGTTGAGAGTCCCCTTGTCGTTATT
>JBJEBO010000045.1:0-19460 GCA_051870155.1 Candidatus Cryptobacteroides sp. | reverse complement strand
GTGATATCCTTTTTCTCCCCTGAGTTCAGTCTCTCTTGCTGCCTCTATTCCCGTCATTCCGGCATAGTCTCCTGACTTGTATTCCGGATGACGGCTTATATAGCCTGCATCCACCTCGGATACATATCCGAGCAGGTTTCCTCCCGCATCATACGGATAGTCCCTGCTGCTTCGCGCCTGTCCTCTGAATCCCGGGAACTTGTATGCGACTTCCGCAAATCTCATATATCTTTCTGGAGAAAGCTGTTTCAGCATCACGAGAGTCTGGTAGCCGATTCTTCTGCGGTTCTTCCTGTATTCCGCCATTTTGTCTTTCACAAAGTCAACAGGCACGTCCAGCGCCTGGCAGAATGCAAGAGTGTCAAATTCAGTGACTTCGCGCGGGGTGACGAGAAGGTCGTATGTGATTTTGTTCCCGACGAGGATTTTTCCGTTGCGGTCGTAGATGATTCCGCGGGTAGGGTAGATGATGGAATGGACCATCGAGTTGTTGGACGCGTCAATCTTATATTTATCGTCCACAATCTGGATGACGAAAAGCCTGATTATCAGGATAATCGCCACGACGCAAAGTCCGATGAGAAGTTTATTTGTCCTGTCGAGAACCATAAGCCGCCTCCTATTGCCTTGACGGCGACATTATTTCTGTTACGGCTATTGCAAGGGGATAGCTTGCCGCTAAGGAGGCGAAGAATCTCGCACAGTCAAACCAGAAAGGTCTTGTGCCAGCCCCGTCCGCGAGGATATAAATGGCGAAGAATACGGTCTCACCAATCAGGAGGGTGGCGGAAACTTTCATAAAACCGTTTTTCCTGATTGTGAAATCCTCCTCACGCACTATGGCTTCTTCTCCCATAATAAGACGGATTACCTGTTTGCGGCAAAGAGCCACCGGGACCAGGGCGAGGGCGTTCAGACCGAGCAGACCGTCCGACAGCCAATCGACAGCCAAACCGGAGGCGAAGGCTATGAGCATTGTCTCCAAAGTGCCGCGGGATAGCGGATAGCACATTATCATAGCTGGAAGGATGGAGAACACCATATAAAGGCTGAAGTCAAAGAAATTGCAGATGACCATCTGCACGAGGGTCATCAGAATGATAGTCAACAACTTGTTCTGCGCTGTCTTCATCTTTTTTCCAATTCTTCAATTTCTTCCCTGTCCACATTTTCCACTACAGTGACGAATCTCAGTTTCTTGTAGTTCTCGAACAGGCGAACCTCGATGTCATAAGTGGCACCGTTTACCAAAGTCTTTGATACTGTAACTCCGAGAGGTATGTCAGGCGGGAAAATCGCCGAGCTTCCGCTTGTGAAAACGGTGTCGCCTTCCTCGATTGCAATGTGCTGGGGAATTTCGCTCAAAATGGCACCGTCCATAGTCATCCCGTCCCAACTCAAAGGACCTACAGCCCCTTCTCTTCCAACTCTCGCACTCACGTTCATCTCCGAATTGAGGAATGCAAGCACATAAGAATATTTCCGGCTCACCGCATCTACTATCCCGAGGGCTCCGCAGGACGAGATTACTCCGGAATTCGGTTCTATGCCGTCGTCGGAGCCTTTGTCCAGGATCATATAATTGTGTTGACGGCGTTTGCTCATCTTAACAATCGCCGCCGGTCTGTAACGGAAATGCCCGATGGTCTCAATGAGGGTGTCCTTTCCGCCATAAATCCCATATTCTCTTTCATACATCCTGACTTTCTGGGCGAGGCGGAAGTTTTCTTCCGCAAGCTTCTCGTTCGTCTTTTTGAGGCTGAAATAATCTCCTACGGATTCTCCGGTGCCCCAAACTGCGGCTATGAAGGTGTGCGAAGCCTTTGATATCCAGAGGTTTTGGATGATTCCACTATTATACAACATACCCAATGCAGCCGTCTCCAAAAGAATGAAGACAGCTGCAATTGAAACATAATATAGTATGTTCCTTTTTTCGGACATCTTACCTCATAAGGAAAGGGTATCCGGATGTATTCTTGAGTGCGAGACACGTTCCTCTTGCCACGGCCCTGAGTGGGTCCTCCGCAACGTGGAACGGAATATTCACCTTCTCGGTGAGACGCTTGTCAAGACCACGGAGCAATGCTCCTCCTCCAGACAGATAAATTCCGTTTTCCACAATGTCCGAATAGAGCTCCGGAGGAGTCTGTTCGAGAACGTGCATAATCGCCGATTCGATTTTTGCGATTGATTTGTCCAGACAGTGGGCGATTTCCTGATATGTGATGGTCGCATCCACAGGGTGTGCCGTCATCAGGTTCTGTCCCCTTACCACGAATGGCTCCGGCTCGTCGTCGAGCTCAGGAATCACCGCTCCCACTGCAATCTTTATTATTTCGGAAGTCGCTTCTCCGACTTTCAGATTGTGCTGCTGTCTGAGATAATACTGGATGTCGCTCGTGAGCACGTCTCCTGCGATCCTGACACTGTTCTGCTCCACGATGCCTCCGAGTGAAATTACGGCGATTTCGGTAGTACCACCTCCTATATCCACGACCATATTGCCTTTAGGTGCGAGAACGTCGAGTCCGATACCAAGCGCTGCCGCCATCGGTTCGAAGATGAGATATACATCCCTCCCTCCGGCGTGTTCTGTAGAATCCCTTACCGCCCTGATTTCCACCTCCGTACTACCGGAAGGAATACCTACTACAATTTTCAGGTTCGGTGTGAATATGGATGAGCGTCTGCCGTTTGCCTGTTTGATGAATCCCCTTATCATCATCTCTGCGGCCTGGAAATTGGCGATGACTCCGTCCCTGAGAGGGCGGATAGTCTTGATGCCCGGATTCTCCTTTCCGTACATCAGTTTCGCCTTCTGACCGAGAGCCATAAGGTTACCTGTGTTGTTGTCTATTGCCACAATGCTCGGTTCGTCAAGTATAATCTGGTCGTTCTGGAAAATGACCGTATTGGCCGTACCGAGGTCAATGGCGAGTTCTTGCGTCAAAAATGAAAACCCCATTACTGTCCTAAAATGATAATTTGGCGGTAAAATTACAAAATAAATTAGAAATTAAGAAAAATAAAGTGTAACTTGCCAGGTAAAAGTGAAACAATTTATAAATATTCACAATAATCGATGGAAAAGCGGGAAAAGATACTTGTAGTGACGGCAGGCGGTTCCGGAACGAGGATGGGAGCCGACATTCCCAAGCAATTTCTTGAAATAGGTGGAAAGGCGATTCTACAACTCACTATTGAGCGTTTTCTTGAAGCCGATCCTGCGACAAAAGTAGTCACAGTCTTGCCGGAGGCTCATATAGAGTATTGGAAAACATATTGTTATAAACATTCATTCATCTGCCCGCAGAGACTCGTAAAAGGAGGTTTTACGAGATTCCATTCTGTCAAAAATGCATTAAGGAAGATTCCCGACGGGGCATTGGTAGCCATCCACGACGGAGTCCGCCCCCTTGTTTCGGCAGCAAAAATAAATGAGCTTTTCGATTTGGCGCAGACCTGTCCTGCCGTCATCCCTGTCACTCCTGTCACAGACACCCTAAAGGTGCTTTCGAAAATCAAACTGCCGGACGGGACCATTTCATATAAACCTATACCAGGCGCCAATGTGGACCGTTCTGTGATATTCGGGGCGCAGACCCCTCAGATTTTCCATTCGGAAATCCTCAAGGAGGCATATCGCCAGCCTTTCGACCAGATGTTCACGGACGACGCGTCGGTGGTGGCGAAAAAAGAAATGCCGCTCACCTATGTACTTGGAGAGCGGCTCAATATCAAAATAACAACTCCTGAGGATCTTGTCCTCGCAAAGGCGATTATGTCTATTTGATGTTGTTCTTCGCTTCTTTCTTGAGCCTTGTACTTGTGGAGAAGCTTGTGTTCTGATACTCTTTCACCCAAACCTGACGCTCGATAGCCTGGTCGAGAGAAATCTGGGTCTCGGTTGACTGCACATACGGAATCTTCTGGATGGTGTTCACAAGAACTTCCATAAGGTGGTCGTGGTCAAAGCAATAGATTTTGAGAAGAAGGGCGTGTTTGCCCGTAACGAAATGACATTCGACAATTTCAGAAATCTTCTTGAAAGCGTCGATGACTTCCGGGTACTTGTTCGCTTCAGACAGGGAAACACTGATGAAGGCGCACACATTCAGACCGAGAGCCTGTGGTTTGACAAGCAGGCGCGAGCCGGTTATCACCCCGTTTGCCTCAAGCCTTTTCACCCTTTGGTGAATCGCTGCTCCTGAAACACCGCACTCACGTGCGATTTCAAGGAAAGGCATCCTTGCATTCTTTACAAGAAATGACAGAATCTTCTGATCAATCTGATCAATGTGATAGTTTGACATAACTAACCTGTTTTATTTTCAATTTGCGAAAATAATGAAAATTTGCTTACAATCTATACAAATTATAAGTTATTTTTTACGTTTTTTACCTGTAGGCTCGCTGTTTGCAACTATGTTTCTGCACATTTCTTCAGTCAGTGAAGTTGCGTCCGTTCCTTTCGGAATCCGGTAATTGGAACCATTGCATTTTATATATGGTCCATAATTGCCGTTGATAACCTGGATTCCGCTTTCTTCGAAATCCGCGATTATGCTGCTTGTCTGCTTCTTGAGGCTCGCCTCTATGATTTCAATGCATCTTGCTTCAGTAACTGTCAGTGGGTCTGTTCCCTTAGGCAGTGACACATTCATATCTCCGACTTTGAGATATGGTCCGAAGCGTCCTTTTGTGCAGATGATGTCAATCCCGTTGTATTGTCCCGCCTTCCTTGGAAGCTCAAACATTTTCGCAGCCTCTTCGAGGGTTATGCTCTCAATGAGCTGGCCCGTTCCGAGATTTGCATACACCTTGTCATCACCATCGCCTTTCTGGAGGTAAGGACCATATTGTCCGAACTTCGCAATTATCATTTTTCCGTCTTTGGGGTCCGGTCCGAGTTCACGGCTCACGCGGCTGTACTCGTGGTTGTTCAATGTTGATGTCACCTTCGTATGGAAAGGACCGTAGAATTTGGAAATCACACTGTTCCACGGCTGTTCGCCTTCAGCTATGAGGTCGAAGTCTTTTTCCACGTCGGCGGTGAAACCATAGTCCAGGACAGTGTCGAAATTATTCACGAGGTAGTCGGTAACTATCATTCCGATTTCCTGTGGCAGAAGCCTTCCTTTCTCTGCTCCAACCGTCTCGGTCTTTACTGTCTCATTTATCTTGCCGTTCTTCAGGGTGAGGTTTCTCACCTTAATCTTTTCTCCCTCCTTGTCGCCTTTGACGATATACCCGCGACCTTTTGTGAGGGTGGATATGGTCGGTGCGTAGGTGGACGGCCTACCGATTCCCAATTCTTCGAGTTTTTTCACGAGGGTTCCTTCGGAATATCTCGATGGTGCGGCAGTGAATTTACATTCAGCCGTCATCTCCCTGTATTCCATTCTGTCGCCTTTGTGCATTTCCGGAAGCATAATCTCGTCTTCCTCCTGCATCTCGTCCGAACTGCCCATATAGAGTTTGAGGAATCCGTCGAATACCACCTGGGTTGCCTGCACGGAGAATGTCTCTGGACCTTTGTCCGAACCGACGGTAATGTCCGTCCTGATTACTTTTGCATCAGCCATCTGCGAAGCCACAGTACGCTTCCAGATTAAATCGTAGAGCCTCTTCTCTTGCGGAGTTCCGTCAATCGTGCGGTTTTCAATATAGGTCGGCCTGATTGCCTCGTGGGCCTCCTGGGCACCTTTTGTCTTGGTCTTGTACTGCCTCACCCTTGAATATTCCTCGGAGAAATTCTCGCAGATATATTTCTTGGCCGTGTTGATTGCGAGGCTTGAAAGATTGGTGGAGTCGGTACGCATATAGGTGATGAGACCCTGCTCGTAGAGCTTCTGGGCTATACTCATCGTTTGGCTTACAGAGAAATGCAACTTCCTCGCTGCCTCCTGCTGGAGAGAGGAGGTGGTGAAAGGAGCCGCCGGGGTGCGTGTCCCGTCCTTCTTTTCGATATCAGTAACGGTGAATTCTGCACCAATGCACTTGGAGAGGAAGGCCTGTGCCGATTCTATGTCCGGGAACTTTCTGTCCAGCACAGATTTGACTGTCACGCCTTCAGCCGTTTTCTCTGGATGGAAGATGGCTTCCACGCGGTAGAACTGCTCTTTTTTGAAAGCAAGAATCTCGCGTTCTCTGTCCACAACGAGCCTCAGGGCCACGGACTGTACCCTTCCCGCCGACAACTTTGGCTGGATTTTCCTCCACAGGACAGGAGAGAGCTCGAAGCCTACAAGCCTGTCGAGAACCCTGCGTGCCTGTTGGGCATCCACGAGGTTCATATCAATATCCCTTGGATTCTTGATTGCGTTGAGGATGGCGTCCTTGGTTATTTCGTGGAAGACTATGCGCCTGGTGTTTTCCTTCTTGAGCCCGAGAGTGTCATAGAGATGCCAGGAAATGGCCTCCCCCTCCCGGTCTTCATCGGATGCAAGCCACACCGTATCGGCAGCCTTTGCCGCTTTCTTCAGGTCGGCCACAACCTTTTTCTTGTCTTCCGGTATTACATATTCCGGTTTGAAACCGTCATTTACATCAATGCTAAGCGAATTGTCGTGCAGATCCCGGATGTGACCGAAGCTCGACTTCACTACAAAATCCTTCCCAAGGAACTTCTGTATCGTACCTGCCTTTGCAGGAGACTCGACGATTACGAGATTGTTGTGATTCTCCATATATTTATAAATGTTCTGCAAAGTAACGAACAAACGGGGCAATTTTCCAAATTTTGTTGTTATTTTTGCAATTTTAAGAAATGAACCGCCTCGGATTTGGATAGAATATCCGGGGATATTATACCGGAAAAAGATGACAGACAAAACGAAAAAAAGCATAAAGAAATGGTTCTGGATATTGGTTATCACACCAATCCTCCTTGTTATTATCCTTTTGGGTCTTGTGTGGGCGTTCGCCGACATCCCTTCTTTTGAGGAGCTTGAAAACCCTGAAAGCAAGCTCGCCACCCAGGTTATAGCGGAAGATGGGGAGATTCTCACCACCTTCCATATAGAGAACCGTTCCTATGTGGGTTTCAACGACCTGTCACCAAACTTGGTGAACGCTGCGGTAGCCACCGAGGACGTCCGCTTCTACAAGCACTCCGGCATCGATTTCGTGAGTCTCGCGAGGGTGCTCTTCAAAACTCTCCTGATGAGAGATTCGAGTCAGGGAGGCGGAAGTACCATCACCCAGCAGCTTGCCAAGACCCTCTACCCCAGGGAGGAAACGACCAGCAGGATACCGGGAGTGTCGCAGGTGAAGATGGTGTGGATCAAGTTGAAAGAATGGATAACGGCGGTGAAGCTTGAGCGCAACTACACCAAGGATGAGATTATGGATATGTATATGAATGCCATTTTCTTCGGCAGCAACGCTTATGGAATCAAGGCTGCTTCCCAGACCTTCTTCAGCAAGAATCCATCCGACCTCACCGTGGAGGAAAGCGCGATGCTTGTGGGAATGGTGAACAAGCCTACCCGATACAACCCTGTCATAAATCCGGACAAGGCATTGGTCCGCAGGAACTTCGTCATTAATCAGATGGGAAAGGCCGGCTATCTCACCAAAGCTGAATGCGACTCCATCTGCCAGATTCCTATCGAACTTGCATATCAGATCCAGGACCACAACGCCGGAACCGCTCCATATTTCAGGGATATGCTCCGTAGAACGATGAATGCCAAGGAGCCTAAACGCTCTTCCTATACTCATTATGAGAATTATGTGGTGGACTCCCTGCTCTGGGCTGATGACCAGCTCTATGGATGGCTTAATAAGAACAAGAAGGCAGACGGCTCTTCCTATAACCTCGACAAGGATGGACTCAGGATTTATACCACCATCAACGCAAAAATGCAGAAATATGCGGAAGAGGCTGTGGCTGAGCATCTTGGAAAAGACCTTCAGAAGAGTTTCTGGAGAGATATAAGATGGAAAAAGAATAAGCCGTTTTCGGATGACATAGACCAGGCGACGGTTGACCGTCTGATGAAGAATGCGAGAAAATGGAGCGACCGCTATCGCAATATGAAGGAGAGGGGAGCGTCGGAGAGTGAGATTACAAAGAGCTTCAAGCAGCCTGTAAAAATGAGGGTATTTGCTTGGAACAAAGCCGGTTATATTGACACTCTGATGACTCCGGATGATTCTATCAGATATTACAAATCACATATCAGGGCCGGGTTTATGGCGATGGAGCCGCAGACGGGTCATATCAAGGCTTATGTCGGAGGTCCGAACTACCGCTATTTCAAATATGACAATATCCGCCAGGGGCGCCGTCAGGTGGGTTCCACCATCAAGCCATTCCTCTACACCCTTGCTATGCAGGAGGGTATGACCCCTTGCGACAAGGTCGTGAATGTACCTCAGACCTTCATCGTGGGGGACAAGGAGGAAGATACCTGGACACCGAAGAGTACCGACAAGGATGAGTGGATAGGCCAGACAGTCACCTTGAAATGGGGACTTACCAAGAGTTCCAACAATATTTCCGCATATCTGATGAAGCAGTTTGGCCCGCACGCGATGGCTGAGATGATGCGCAAGATGGGCATAAGGAGTTATATCGATGAGGTTCCGCCACTCTGCGTGGGTTCTGCCGACATTCTGCTGTATGATATGGTGGCGGCATATAATACCTTCCCGTCAAAGGGAGTCTATGTGGAGCCGATTTTCGTGACGAGGATAGAGGACAATATGGGCAATGTGCTTGGGGAGTTTACCAACCGCAAGCGTGAGGCTGTCAGCGATTACACGGCTTACCTAATGGCAAATCTGATGCAGGGCGTGGTGAACAGCGGTACAGCTATCCGTCTGAGGGTGAAATATGGTTTGAAAGGGGAAATCGCAGGAAAGACGGGAACCACCAACGACCAGTCTGACGGATGGTTCATAGGTTATACCCCGACTCTCACCGCAGGTGCGTGGGTTGGAGGCGAGGACCCGCAAATCCACTTTGAGTCGCTTTCTTTGGGAGGTGGATCCAATATGGCTCTTCCTATTTGGGGTATATTTATGAAAAAGGTGCTTAAGGACGGTACGCTCGGAATTTCAGAGTCCGACACTTTCATAGCTCCGGCGGGAATGCATCTCGACCTGAACTGCGACGGCAGCGACAATGACGCCTCCACAAGCAACGACGACAACGAATCTTTTTATTTTGAATAAGTAAATAAATATGAACAAATATCACAATATCGCTGTCATTTATGGCAGCGATTCTTCAGAATGGGAAATTTCCTGCAGAAGCGGCGAATTCGTCGCTTCACGCATTGACGGACACATATATAATATATATGAGATTTTCGCCCGTTTCGGGCAATGGACTTTGGTCGCATACCGCGAGAAGAATTCCATCCGTGTGCCTTTGGCAGAGGGTGAACGTCCTTCCATAGACAAGAACGACTTTTCCGTGACAATAGGGGATCGCAAGGTTAAATTCGACTATGCCTATATTATGCAGCACGGAATACCGGGTGAGAACGGAATGTTCCAGAGTTATCTTGAAATGCTTTCCGTTCCTCACAGCGGATGCAGCAGTTTTGCAGCGGCTATGACCTTCGACAAATTCTCCTGCAAATCCTATCTCGAACACGTGGATTTCGTGAAATGCGCCAAAGATATTTTCGTCAGGAAGGGGGAAGACCTCACAAATCTTCCACAGAAAGTTGCCGATACCCTCGGATTTCCGGTATTCGTGAAGCCAACTGACGGAGGCAGCAGCTTCGGAGTTACCAAAGTGAAGAAGATGGAGGATATGGCAGAAGCTGTGGAGAAGGCATTCGGAGAGGGTGGAAAGATGATTATTATTGAGGCCGGCATAAACGGAAGGGAATTGACCGATGCTGTCTATTTCGATGGTCAGGACGTGGTTGCGTTGCCTGTTATAGAGATAGTTTCGGAGAATGAATATTTCGATTACGAGGCAAAATATCTCGGTAAGAGCCAGGAACTCTGTCCTGCTCCGATTCCGGATGAGACTGCTGAATTAATCAAGGAAACATCGAAGAAAATCTATCGCAGGCTTGGATGCGGCGGTCTGGTCAGAGTTGATTACATCCTTGCCGAGAACGGGCTTTATTTCCTGGAAGTCAATACTATACCTGGAATGACAAGTGCCTCCCTCGTACCTAAGATGGTGAGGACTGCCGGAATGGATATGACTGATTTCCTTACTGTGGTAATTGAGAACTCCTGATGCTTCTCAAAGATTTCATCAAAGACTCAAGACAATCCCTTTCAGGGCTTTATTGTGCCGAGGAAGCTGCTGCGGCAGTATCTGTCGTTTGCCGTGAGCTTCTTGGTTTTGAACCATATCTTCATATCATAGAGCCTCTTACGCAGATCCCGGAGGACATCTTGCCTGCCGCGGCTTCGGCGGTTGCCCGCCTCGCCGCCGGTGAACCTCTCCAATATGTGTTGGGAGAGGCCTGGTTCTGTGGACGCAAATTTTCAGTGAATCCTTCAGTCCTCATCCCCAGACCGGAGACAGAAATCCTGTGCCGTAGGGCAACCGAAGAATTATCTGCGATAGTTGCCCAAAGAAAGAAAGTCTGCCGGGAATGCCCCTCCCTCAATGCTATGACAAGGGTGAGGGCGCTTGACCTTTGCACCGGTTCAGGTTGCATCGCCTGGACCGTGGCTCTTTCTGTGCCAGGGGTGGAAACCATAGGGGTGGATATATCCGAAAAAGCCCTTGAAACGGCTTCCAATCAGGATTTCTCCGACGAACTGTCTTTGATTTCAGCCCTGCCTCCTGTTTTTGTGAAAGCCGATGTGCTCACAGGGGAGGGGCTTGAAGAAACCGGACTATTCGATGTTGTCCTGAGCAATCCGCCTTATGTGCTTGAATCCGAAAAAGCCCTTATGAGGAAGAATGTCCTTGAGCACGAACCTGGTCTGGCACTTTTTGTCCCGGATGAGGATCCTCTGCTGTTCTATCGTGCCGTTTGTGACATTTCTTGGAAACGGCTAATACCCGGAGGATTCGGTATTGTGGAGACAAATGAGGCCTTCTGCGGGGCTGTAGCGGACATTTTTGTCGGAGCCGGTTTCACTGATGTTCGTTGCGAAGAGGATTTTTGCACCAAATTGAGATACGTTTCATTTAGAAAATCGGCCTTATAGGGTCCTCAGAGGCATATTTTGCAAATTTATCCGTTTCCAATTTGTGAACACGGATAATTCTGACTCACTTTGCGACATAAAATATGTTGCGATATGAGAAACCACATTACTTTTTTCTTTCTTGCATTCTTTTTCGCCTGTTGTTCTTGCGAAATCCTGGATGACAATCCGGAGGATTATCCTGATACTCCTGCCCCAATATCTTTGGGAGAGGTAGCTGAATTGTTTTCTGCTCTGCCGCTTGAGAAAAGCCACATAATGGAGGTCTATGATGCAGTAAGTTCCTCATCGGTAAATGGTTATGATGAAGAATATACTTTAGCTAATCTTTTTGCCGATCCCGGTTCCGGAGTCGGGGATGATTCTTCGGACAGCACCCGTGCAGGGGAAGATGTTTATCCGCTCCCTCTGCGTGAATTGATTTGCCGGCATCTGGAAAGCCTGGCTTCGGAGCGTTCTGCTGCAAGGACCAAATCTTCATCTGAGGTGGAATTGTCTCCGGAGGAATATGTCAATATCTTGAGCAGTTCAGATATCCAGATCTATTGGCCATATTTCGAACATTGGGACGGTGAGGAACTGCCTGTCATCACCTTCGACCCTTGCGATGGATCTTCTGCCAACGAAGGCTATCGTCTGTCAAGGAGAGAAGACGGGGATGTTGAGGTAGAGAAGGTTATCGTCGATGAGGAAATGGCGATGGCTTCGCCTGTTTGGGTGATCAACAGAAATGATGATTCCGGATATACATCATTGGAGATGCTTCGCAAGCAGAATCCCGGAGGAGGGATAATAGTGAGTCCCGCCGCTTCGGAAAGCTTTTCATCCAAATTGAAGGGCGCTTCCGGAGGGACGGGACAGGCTTTGATTCTCAAGGACTTTACAATGAAACGCAATTACGACTCCTGGTTCGCGGGTGCTTCCGAGTTCTTTGTCAAAACAGGTGCCGTGGAGGATTTCTGTGCTTCAACTGAAGCGGAGATGAGACTTTATTCTCCTACCATCACCGATTTTATGATTGTGGTGAAGCGCAATCAGGTGGGAATACCCCAGCCATTCAATGCCGTTCTTGTATCCGAATGGACTGAGGCTTTGACCCATTCCGCCTTTCTCATTACCGAGGATGACGGAGGTACCAAGGTCAGTTGGGACTGTACGGCGATGGTGAAGGTCAATTCAAAAAGTTACGGATTTGAATTGAAGATTCCTCTCAACCGCAGGGATGACATTGTCTGGAGGGGACAGCTGAGCCGCAAATTCATCTGGGGAAATGTAGGACAAGTCTGCCATTTCGGCGACGTGGACATCACCTTCGATGTTCTGGACTACTAACAATCATCTCGCAGTTTGCGCAGTCGAAATTCAGGGCGAAGCGTTGGCCGTTGTTGAGGAGAAAGAGTTTGCCGGAGGCTGCCTTGCGCAATCTTGGGTCCGCTTTTGGGGATGGATTTTTCGGACAAATGCCAAGCTCCCAGCGGATGCAATATCTTGTCCGCATCAGTTCGGCATCCTTCCTGTGTGATATTTCGAAGGCATCGGCGATTTCTGTGCTTCCGCTGTCTTCATATACCTTCCGCGCAAGCGAGTTTGATATATTGTATCTGTAATCTGCCTTAGCTGGTGCTCCGGACGAAACGGCTTTCGGCTCTGCCAAGAACAAAGGATGGGACAGGCATTCCTGAGAATCAATGCCTTCTGCGAGTTTCCTCCTGATTTCATTGATGGATGAGGCGCTTGTGAAGGGGAGAATGTCCGCTTCTATGCCCCTGAGCCTGAAGCGGTATATGTCCACTGTCTTTTCTATCTGCCGGCGTATCATTTCCTCCGCCCTGTCCGGATTCTCTGCTGCTTCCGACCCGAGGGACTGTGTAATTGAAAACATCCTGCCGTCCTCAGAGCACGCTGTAGCCCTGACGAAGAACTCTCCTGATGACCCACGAGAGAATGTCAGGTCAGCATCACACAGAATCTCCCTCTTGCAGACTCCGCGCTCCATTTCTTTTTCAAAAGCCGTGTTGAGGTTGCGGTAAATCTTGGCTCCGGTATATATGCCTCCTACAGGTTTGCACTTGATGGTCAATCCATTGCATATATCTCCGCGGAATCCTTCCACAATCCCGGCTTTGTTCACGAAGGCGAATCCGTCTCCGTTGGCGAGCTTGAGGTCCTTGGCAAATGGCTTGATTGTGATCTCATCCTTGTTCCTGCTTACCGATGCGGCGGAACCGATTGCCTCGCCCATAGACTTGGCTGCGTCGGCTGAAGCCCACTGTCCTCTTTTGCCATCGAGGTATAATTCGGTGTAGCCTCTGTTGAATGTCTTGTTCACATCCGGGGTGAACCCCCGTGTGACGCTGCCGTATGACTCCCTTCTGAAACGGTCTGCATATGTATTTCCTGCTATCAGGGCGTTAAGGGCATCCGAATATGCTCCGACAGTGTTCTTGACGTATGATATGTTCTTTAGTCTTCCTTCGATTTTGAATGAACAGATTCCGGCTTCTGCAAGGTCTCCAAGCCTGCGCGACAGATTCAGGTCTTTCAGCGAGAGCAGACTCCTGTCCTTGACAAGAACCTCTCCGTTTTCGTCAACGAGGTCGTAACGGGATCTGCACGCCTGGATGCAGGCACCCCTGTTGGCACTTCGCCCCGTTATGTACTCCGAAAGATAGCATTGCCCGCTGTAGCAAACGCAGAGTGCGCCGTGTACGAAGGCTTCGAGCTCGCAGCTGACCGCCTCCCGGATTGCCCGAATCTGCTCCAATGACAGTTCCCTCTCCAAAATGAGTCTCGAAAAGCCGAGTCCTTCAAGAAATTTTGCCTGCTCAGGCGTCCTTATGGCGCATTGTGTTGAGGCGTGTAGAGGAATCCTGCATTCTGCCGCAAGCCTTCCCCAGTCTTCTGAAGCTATGGTCGGGAATGCCATATCCTGGATGATGACGGCATCAGCCCCTGCCTCACGAATGGCTGCGAATTGCTCGCGTGCAAGATTCAGTTCGTCTTCAAAGATAATGGTGTTGAGCGTGACGAACACTTTCGCTCCGAACCGATGAGCGTATCTGCATACCTCAGCCACCGATTCCACCGGATTTCCGGCTGCTTGCCTTGCCCCGAACGTCGGACCTGCCATATACACGGCATCGGCACCGCAACTGATTGCTGCGATGCCGATTTCAGCGTCTTTCGCCGGTGCTAGTATTTCAAGCGCCGTCATATTTTAGAGTGACTGGAGCTGCTGTTTTGCAGTTTCTCCGAATTTAGGGTCGCTCACGATTTTCTGATAATATGCTTTTGCCTTCTCCTTGTCTCCCAAAGTCTGTGCAAGGGCAGCAATCGTGTAGCACATCTGGTTTGCATCTTTTGCGTTTGGTGAGAGTTCAAGATATTTCTCAAGATAGCTGATAGCATCTTCGTTCTTCTTGAGCTGTGAAGCTGCAGTACCTGCGACCTTCATTGCAGTTGCATTCTCAAGATATTCGTTAGAAGCAAGGGCAGCGGCGATTGCATCGTCATATTTCTTTGCCTTGAGGTCAGCGGCTGCTTTCTTCACATACATATTTGAGAGCTGTTTCTTGGCTGCATTCTCCTGACCGTTTTCGATAGCTGCATTGTAAGCTGCAACAGCCTCATTGGTCTTGCCGAGGGCTCCGTAAGCCATTCCGAGTCTGAGCTGTGCCATTCCGTTTGTAGGATCAAGCTCCACAACCTTTGCATAAGCGGTTGCTGCATTTGCATAGTCCTTTGCGTTGAGGTACTTGCCGGCGCTCTGCATAAGAATCTGAGGTACAAGGGCTTTTGCTTCAGATGCAATCTCTTCATTGCCATATTCCTCTGCAACTGCAGCAGCTTTGCCCAACTGCTCGATTGCAGCGTCGAAATTTTCAGCTTTTACGAGATCCTTGCCGATGGAAAGAACGATCTTCGGGATGATGTCCTTGCAGTTTGCAACGAGTTCTGCACCCTCTTCTCCACACTGGCTTCCGAGTTCGAGAGCCTGCTGGAAAGCTTCAAGGGCAGCATTGTTGTCTCCCATCTGGAGAGCCATAGCTCCGTTGTTGTAGGTTTCAGTGGCCTGTGCCATATCCTGTGCAGACATTACAGCAGCGGAAAGGAAGAGAGCTGCCGCCAAAAGAACGATTTTTTTCATTTTCAACTAATTTATAAAGTTCAACATTTGTCTGTTTTGCCGTGCTGCAGCAACCTGTATCGGAACAGTTCTTGCACACTCACGGATGCCCTTAAGGGCACATAAATGCAAAAATAGGAAAAAAAAGTTATAAATTTGCACTTCGTATTAATAAGATGATGAAACTTTCAAAAATATTACAGATTGCAGCAATTTTTATGCTGTTTACCCCTTGTGTCGCTACCGCTCAGGACCTTCCGGTGCTTCCGGGAGACCCTGCTGTGACCAAAGGAGTGCTTCCCAATGGAGTGAATTATTACATAGCCGTGAACAAGGCGGAGAAGGGCAAAGTGGATTTCGCCCTTGTACGCAAAGGTGACTACAAATCCGCTTCCGAGGAGTGTCGGGCAAGGATGGAGGAGATAGTCAGGGAGCAGACCGCATCGATGGAAAGATTCGCAGAACGTTCCACAGCCCGTTTTATGGCAGGCAACGGCGTTGCGCCGGGAAAGGGCGGTTTCACCCATTTCCAGGATGACGCCATAATATGCAGATATGAGGATATGTCATTCTCCGGGAGAGGAGCGGCGGTAGATTCCACCCTTCTGATGATGATGGAAATGATAGAAGGGCGTGATTATCTGAAAGATACCTGTTTCAGAAAAATGTGCCCCACTTCCGCGAATGCGATTATTATAGCAGGGGATGTGGATAAGAACCAGATTGTTTCCAAACTTCAGACCCTGTCTTATATGGTCCCGGTACGAGCCGGGAATCCGAGTTCTCCGGAATATACGTGGAAACCGTCTCCGGAGGCATCTTATTCTTGCACTCTGGATCCAAAGGCGCATATCAGTTCCGTTACTGTGAAATATGTTTCGCCAAGAACTCCTAAAGAATATATGGCGACAGTGCTCCCGACGGTTTCAGAAAGGTTGGGTGACCTATTCGGGGTTATGTTGAAGAAAAGGGCATACAGCGAGTTCCTTATCAGGAAGATTCCGATTGCCGGGATTGACTATAGATATGTCGGAAGCCCAAAATGCGGGGAAGATGAACAATATTATGTAACTGTCTATACATCTGATGATTACCTTGAGGATGCCGTATCCGTTTTGGGCTATATCCTCGCAGAATTTGACACGAGGGGAGCCGATGTTCGTGAATACAAGGATGCCAAGGACGGCTATATGGTGAGACTTTACGAATTGTCGGAAGCCTTGAGCAGCAATTCATATTATGTTGACAAGTGCATTTCGTCCTTCCTTTATGGATCGGACCTTGCCTCCAAGAAGACACGCTTCGAGTTTTATGCTTCCGGTCGTCTTCCGGACGAGCGTCAGACCGGACTATTCAATGATTTTGCCGCCGAACTTCTCGACCGCAATGCAAATCTCACCCTTTCCTGCATATCCAAGACAAAGAAAATACAGGAAGAAGACCTTTCCGGTCTATTCGACCAGGCCTGGAAGAAAGGGGCTGAGGAGGATTCGCTCAGGATTGCAGAGAGGATTTATTGGGTGAACCAGCTCGACAGCATTGCTCTCCCGGCACCGACCGAAAAGGTCAAAGTCAAGACGAGCAAGGCGGAACCGGTGTCAGGCGGCGGATCCCTCTGGGTGTTCTCCAATGGCGTGAGGGTGGTTTACAAGAGGATGCCTACCGATGGTCTCTTTTATTATTCTCTTCTCGTCAGGGGAGGATTCTCCGCAATGAAGGATATGTACAAAGGCGAGGGAGCCTTCGTGTCCGATATGCTTGAATTGTATGACATTGCAGGATTATCAAGCCAGGAGTTCAATTATTTGATGATGACCAACGGCATCACGATGGAAAGCCGTGTTACTGTATCCGATATGATGCTTTATGGAACGGCTACCCGTCCGAATCTGTCCCTGCTTTTCAGGTCTTTGCTTGCAGTGGCGAACGACCGTGCCGTCAATAGGGAATCGTTTGACTATTATGCTGCCTGCCAGCAACTTGTAATCGATGCCAAGTCTGAGTCATCTGCTTCCCGTCTTGCTGCAATAGATGCCATTTTATGTCCGGCATACGATTATTCTCCGCATAAGAGGGCGGAGAACCTGCACGATGACCTTCCTGAAAGGGCTATGAAATTCTTCGATTCACAATTCTCAAGAATCAATGACGGAATCATTTCGATTGTCGGAGATATGGAAGAGACGGCTATGCGCCGTATGCTTCAGGACTATATGGGAGGCTTCAAAACGGAGAAAAAACCGTCAGGAGCAATAAGATTGAATTATCAGCCTATTTCCGGTTGGATAACGCATACGACTGAAGGTTATGCTCCGAGCATTGACGTGGTGATGTCAACTCCTGTACAATACAGTGCGGAAAACTGCTTTGCAGCAAGGATAGCCGGCTATGTGCTGAAGGACGCACTCAACAATCTTCTCTGTGATGACGACCTTCATACAGAGGTGGTTTCAGATGTGATTCTCTTCCCTCAGGAAAGGTACAATGTGCGAATAACCGTGGATGGAGCAGATATGTCCAAACTCCATAAAGTGCGCTCTGCGATTTCCGATGTGGCATTCACTCCTGTTTCGGATGCCCGGCTATCCATCTATAAACAGATGCTCTCCAATGAAATCCTTTCGTCTGAGGCAGATCCTTGGCATTGGATGGATCTTGTGAATCTGCGTTATTCCGACGGCAAGGACCTGAACTCGAAGTGGCAGGCGAAGGTCAACTCCGTCACCGCATCCCAAGTTAAGGAAATCATAGCATCACTTGAAGCTGGAAGCAAAGTTGAATATATTGTAAACCAATGGAATACTCAGCAATAATACAAATTGACGACTGCCTTGTGTCGTCTGACATTCTCACTGAATACTTTGCCTGTGATTACGAAAAATGCAAAGGCTGCTGCTGCATAATTGGCGACAGTGGTGCTCCACTCGAAGAATGTGAACTCCCGGCCTTGGAAAAGAATTGGGAACATTATTCTCCTTTGATGAACCGGAAGGGGCTTGATGCGGTGTCGCAGAAAGGCTTTTTTGAAATTGACGTTGACGGGGATTTGGTCACCCCTCTGGTCTGTGCCGGGGAGGAATGTGCCTACACCCTTTTTGACGGTGACGGCAACTGTTTCTGTGCAATAGAACGGGCATGGTTCAATGGCAAGGGGGATTTCCGCAAGCCGATTTCCTGCTGGCTCTATCCAATCAGGGTGTCAACCCTGAGCAACGGAATGCGTGCCCTGAATCTCCATAGATGGGATATTTGCAAGGATGCATTTGAAAAAGGAAAACGCGAAGGAATCCACGTTTATGAATTCCTCCGCGAACCTATAGAGCGTTATTTCGGCGAAGATTTCTATAAGACTCTCTGCGAAGCGGCAAAACAATTTGAATAATTATTCAGTTTTGCCTTCTTCTTCTTTGAAGAGAACATATTCCACTGATGAACAGATTCTTATGACATCTTTGCGTGGACCTTCCACCGTGACTCCTCCGAATGACGGGGTTACGGTGATTCTGTCTTCGAACATCCTCGACAATTTGCCCGCGAATCCTTTGAAACGGAAAGTCATAGATTCGCCTTCTTCCTTCTCGAAAACAAAGTTGCGTTCTTCGATAATCTTTCTCACATCCCCTTTTATCTCATCCCAGCTTCCTGCTGCGCTGGCATCCCTTTTGATAAAACCCAGTTTGGGATAGACGGCGGAAACAGCCAAAAACAGAAGGGCTATTTTCCACAGTGATGAATATCCGCCTACGAAAAGAGTGTTGATGTCGGCTTCCGCAGCCCCGATGGCTATAAGGATGCCTAACATAAGGGCACAGATGATGCAGATATAAAAGAAATATTTGACGGCGCGGATAACGTATCTCATAAAATAAATGTTTAATATAGTTGGCAAATATAGCGGTTTCTGAAATAAATTGAAACTGTATGGAGATAAATTCAAAACAGTTTCTTACCTTTGTATTACATTTTATTCCCGAAGATTATGGAAGAACAGAACACAAACGGAGGACAGAACCTCAAGAAGGTGATGTATGCATTGATTGCGGTGGCTGTAATTCTTGTAGCCGCCCTTATTTATGTCTGGTTTGAGAGGACATCTCTCGTCAATGAGTTGAACATTGAGAAAGAGGATCTTACGGAGCAGATGATAGCGCTTCAGAACGATTATGCCACCCTTTCCTCAGATTATGAT
>JBJEBO010000044.1:0-4478 GCA_051870155.1 Candidatus Cryptobacteroides sp. | reverse complement strand
GACAGAAAAGTCTGTTCCCCTGAGATTTGCAAAGATCAGATTCTCATATTCATAACCCGGTTTGTCATTGATTGCCTTCCTGTATTGAAGTCCAATGACGATGACCAGACTCATAAGGAAGGTACATACGCAGATCTGGGCAAAGAGCAGGGCAAGCTTCCATATTCTCTTGTTTTCCTGGTAGTTGCGGATTGCCGAAGCAACAGGAATATTGGAATATAACTTTGCTGGAACTAGGGCAGCCACCACAAACACAATCGCTACGACTGCTACGAGGGTGATGATGGTCTGAGGCACAAACAAAGCTTCCACCGGCACTCCGACCAAATCACCGATGATGGTCCGGAACGCGAGAATCAGCAGGGCGGCAACTGCAAGGGATACAACTACATCCACAGCTGCCTCTTTCATCATCATTCCGTATATGTTTGCCGTTCCCGCTCCATAGCATTTGCGTACACCGACCTCCCTGGAGCGTTTCACCATCGCAGAAATCACGAACAGGACATAGTTCAGCAGCGAAATCGCAAGCAGCAGCACAGAGACAATGCTGAGGATAATCAACATATTCCTAACCTTGTCATCTAATGTATGACGGCTTGCCAGTGGCGAAAGATAGTACCATATCTTCGAACCGGATTTCTCAATCTGTTCAAGAGGCTGGTTCTTCTCCTGCATAAGGCGGATTGCCGGGTCAAGCATTTTGTAATCAGCACCTTCCGCAAGGCGGACATATCCTTGGTACCTGTCATTCCCGACCCAGTTTTCGGTTGTATGCTTTGAGAATGACTCCATCGACAGAAGGATTTCATATTTCTGCGAGCTCTGATATGGGAAGTCCTCGAATACTCCTGCGACTGTCATCTTGTAGCCTTCATATTCCTCGCTCTCAATCATTTTGCCGACAGCGTTCTGAACTCCGCCCAGTTTTTCGGCGAATGTCCTTGACACCATAAGATTAGCGGCTACAGAAAGGGCTTTCTTCGGATCTCCAGCAAGAATCTCTGCCGGGAAAACATCGAAATATGATGTGTCGGCGAGGATGAGCTTGCCGGTGATTGTATTGCCGTCCTCGTCCTTGAAGCGTTCGCTTTCAACGAAAAATGTAGTCCTGGTTGCAGCATCCACTCCCGGGACATATTGCTTAAATCCGGGGGCGATTGCTCCGCTGACATTATCGAAGTCTTTTTCGTGACCCTGCTGGTTGTAGCCAGTGCGGATCTGATAAATGTTTTCATAATCCCTGTAGCAACGGTCATAGCTCAGCTCGAAGCAGATTTTTGCCACGAGTATTATGCTGATTGCCAGACCGATGCCGAGGGACAGGGATTTTATTGCTGTGTCTTTGGGTTTCATTTTGTTCATTTCTTTTTTACTGTCATCTCGAGCGTAGTCGAGAGATCTCTCCATTACGGTGCTTCGCACCTTCAGTCGAGATGACAATAATGTCATTCCGAGCGACCGAAGGGAGTCGAGAAATCTTGCCAATGGAAAGTTAGAAGACAAGAACCTCATTGTCGCCGAAGGAGTCGTAGCCGGAGGTGATGACCTTTTCGCCCGGGTTGAGGCCTTCGAGTACCTCGTAATATTGTGGATTCTGACGGCCTATGCGGATTTCGCGGCGCACAGCCTTTCCTCCGTCATCAGACACGACGAATATCCATTTGCCGCCCGTCTTCTGGTAGAAAGTTCCGCGAGGCACGAGCACAGCATTCTCAGGCTGACCGAGCTGGAGGTTCAGGTAATAGGTCTGGCCACTGCGGATGTTCTCTGGTGTTTCTCCCTCGAACTTGAAATCAGCCTTGAACTTCCCGTCACGCACTTCAGGATATACTTTGCGGATTACGGCGCCGTAAGAATCATTCTGCCTCTGGAATGTTGCTGATAGGCCTGCTGTTACACGATCTATATAATGCTCATCTATCTGAGCCTCTATCTTGTAGCTGTCGAGATTGTTAATCTGTCCGATTTTGAGACCTGTCGAAATTGACTGTCCCAACACCACATCAAGAAGGCCAAGTTCACCGTCAATCGGAGCTTTTATGGTCAGGTTCTCCTTCCTGTGACGAATCATCAGCATATTGCGCCTCATATTGTCAAGGCTCTCCTGCATCTGGAGTATCTGCACGCTCCTGTAGAGACTGTCCTGCTCCGCCCTGTCCTTCACGAGCTCCAGTTTGCCTGCCGCAAGTTCATAGTCCTCCTTCGCCATAAGGTAATCCTCACGGGCAATCAGTTTGTCTTCATAAAGGGCCTTGTTCTGCTCGTATTTTCTCCTGAGTCTTGCCACTTCTGTCTGGAGCTGGAGTTTGTCCTGCTTGAGGGAAAGTTTCTGCTGCTCCATGGAAATCAATGTGTTGCGAAGAATGTTCTCCTTCTCTGCAAGTTCAGCTTCGGAGTTCAGTATCTGAAGATCGAGGTTGTCGTTGCTAAGACGGATGATGATGTCGCCTGCCTTCACCTTGGAGCCTTCCTCGGTAACGATTTCCTGAACGATTCCGCCTTCCTGAGGGCTTATCTGGATGGTCGTCATAGGCTGGACCTGTCCGCTGATGCGGATATAGTCGTTAAATTCACCTTGACGCACTTCGTTGATTGTCAATGAGTCTGCATTTACCCGAAGGGTTGATGAATTGTCCCTGAATACGAGCCAGAGGATGAAGGCAAGAAGGATCGCACCGCCCCAGTAAGGAAGGGCTTTTTTAGTGAATGCGGCTCTCCAGCCTTTTTTCTTTTCTATTATTTTGTCCATTGTTTTGGGTTTGTTTATATTCTTATATATAGATTTCTCCATTACGGCACTTCGTGCCTCCAGTCGAAATGACAGCGGAAGGAGATCTCTCCACGCGCTTCGCTTGGTCGAGATGACAATATTGTCATTCCGAGCGACCGAAGGAAGTCGAGGAATTTAATATTGGTCGATGTAGGATATACCATTATAATATTTAACGATACTGCTCTTCAGATGCCATTTCAACAGGGCGTTGAGCCTCTCGGCCTTGGCATTGAGCAGATTGTCCGAAGCCTTTCTGAAATCTATGGGGGAAATCAGTCCCTGCTCAAACTTCTTGACATTCAGATTCCACGCCTCTTCCTGCACACTTTCCCTCCGTTCTGCCTGAGTCAGCGCCGAACCAGCGCCGTTGCGATCCTGCACAGCCCTTTCGACCTCAGCCTTCACTTCACGTACCGCCGTGTCATATTCAGCCTCAGCACGCCTGTAATTATTCTTCTTTTTCCTAAGATTGGAAAATGTCAAAAGCCTGTTATAAATAGGGAATGAAAGTGACAGCTGAACATATTCTCCTCCATTGTTACGAAACTGCTGACCGAAAGCTACAGGAACATATTCAGCGAGTCCCGGGTATGTATAATAACTTGTGGACCATCCGGCATTGAGGGACAGATAAGGGCTGAATTTCCATTTTGCCGTTCTCAGGTCAAGTCTTGCATTGTCCATCTTGCCCTTGGCTATAAGCACTGATGAATTGTGCGTCATTGCGAATTCAGCCACTTCCCTGCTCTCCACCTCAGTATCCCAAGCTATGAGTGTAGCTACCTCCTCCAATCCTTCCATATTGATTTCCAATTCATTGACCTCATCCCAAAACATTATGTCCTTCAGGGTTATCAATGCATTGGCAAGATTATTTTGCGCCACGATGAGATTGTATTCCATATCCGCCAGGTCAGCCTCGGTCTGCACCACGTCAGCATATCCCTTCTGCCCGAGTTCCTCCTGCCTTTTGACGAGCGACAGGGCATCTTCCAGAGTCTTGACCTGCCCTCCTACTATTTCCGAAAGTTTTGAATAATAGACAACATTGTAGTAAGCCTCCATTGTGGCAAGACAAATCTCATCCTTCACCTTCTGCTCCTGCTCAATGCCCATCATCAGTGAAATCTTAGAAATCTTCATATTGTTGACAGCCTCGAAGCCGTTGAAAAGCACGATCCCGCCAGAAACAGAATATCCATTATTAAAAGAAGTAGTTGATACGTATGTATTTGTCTCAGGGTCAACGCTCCTACCGAAATTGCTGTAGGCGTATGTCCCGGCCTCAATGGAAGGAGTGAAAGCCCTAAGAATTGCATCCCGGCGTGCCACACGGGCATCATCAACATCAGCCGCCTGCACCTTCACCTTGGCGGACTTATCGAGAGCATATTCCATACATTCCTTCAAGGTCAGACCCTGGGAGAACCCTGTTCCGCACACGAGGGAAAGAATGGCGGCTATAAAAATTCTATGTTTCATAATCTGTATTTTTCAAAATCCAACAAATTTAAGCATCCGCCGTGCCAAACGATATAATCACCTATTTTTCAGTAACTTATCGTTCCCATTCGCTAAAAGAAGTGTAAAATAATTTTACACTTCTGTCAAATTATTTACATATTTTTGTATGTTTGTGCTTCACAATTTTTTGAAGATTCCTTAAATTATAATATGATGCAGAGCGTTTTGGATTTTCTTT
>JBJEBO010000043.1:0-4498 GCA_051870155.1 Candidatus Cryptobacteroides sp. | reverse complement strand
GAAAACTTCCCGCTTTTTATTGGAAACAGGGACTGCAATCACTGACTATACAGCTCTTGAAGCAAATGCATATTATCTGATTCGAAGTACCCATTCAGCGACAAGTGAACTTTATCTTGCAGCAGGTACCCAATATGTTGAGGTCCTGAATGCGGATCCGGCTGATTTTGTCGATGGAATCAATTCGAAGTATGTTTGGCAGATTGTTTCTTCCGGTACAGCGGATACATATTATCTAAAAACCACCGGTGCCACTCAATATTTTTTCGGGAATGTTCGTGGTGACCCATATTATGGATATACTCCTCTTCAGTCGTTGAGTGGTCCGGCATATACTTTTAGTACATCCAATACAGATGATATTGCAATGAAATCCAATGAATCGCCGTATTATTATATCAATGTCCACGGCAGTTTGGGAGTTGTTGGCGGATGGAGTCAACCTGATGCCGGTTCAAGTTATGTCTTCTATAAGGTGAATCGCGACGAATCGGAGGCAAAATATGAAAGTCCGATCACCTTGCAAACAATCGACCCTGTCACGGCGGTGGTCTCTCCGGTCAATACGATAGCTCGAAACGATTTCATCAATGTACTTGTTACCGTGTCCTTCAATAAGGATAATGGTATGTTTGAATTTGAAGTCAAGGATTGGAATTCTGTTTCAGGAGATATTGAGTTCAATTGATGTTGCTTCCTGGAGCAATAAAAAATGATGGTATGAGAAAAGTATTAAAATATATCATATTCCTGCTTTCTTTTACAGTCCTTTCTTCTTGTCTTGAGGAAGAATTGAGGGAGCCTTTTGTCGGTGATGAAGTTCTTGCGGACATTAAGTTTTCGCATAGGGATTTTGAACAGATAACAGTCACTACGAAATCGACTCTTGATATTGTGCCGGAGTCCCGAGTGAGCAATATGTTTGTCTTTGTCTTTCAGGGCGAGACGAGGTATTATGCCCATTATTTTAGTGCCAGTGATTTGAAATCCACTGAAATGTCGGTGCTTACATCCGATGTGAACTGCTGGTATGTCGATCAGAAGATTTCCGAAACGGATGCCGCTACGAATGGTACCGTTAGAATCAAATGTCCTACAATTACTGATGCCAAACTGGTGATAATGGCAAATATAGATGCAGATATGGTCAATGTGTCACCGGAGAAACTGAACTCCATCACAACATATAGCCAATTGGCTGCTTTGACGGCAACATTGAATCAGGAAATCACTTCCCGCAACGGCCTTTTCCCTATGTATGGATCGACATCTGTAGATATATCATCTGATGGCATCGCCCCGGCGGGAGGAAGTGGCACGGCAACCGTGGAGCTGGAGCGCTTCGATGCCAAAGTGAAGGTAAAGGTGAGAGTCGCCACAGCCAATGAGATTTCCTCAATAGATGGAGGTGTGACTACCACGCAGACTCTCAAGGAGTTTCGTCCGGAGTCCTGGAGGGTGGTCAATCTTCCGAAGGGATGTTATGTCGTTCCGCGTGCAGAGGATGCCGGGGAGGGATTCTTTTCTACGGAATCTGTCGGTTTCGAGACTGTCGGAACGGAGTCTTTCACTTTTGTCAACAGCGATACAGGAGTCAGCCAGACTGTAGAAAGCACAGTCAACGGTTTTTCCTTTTATATGATGGAGAACAGGCAGATAGCTAAGAATACCATAAGTTCGTATCACGACCGTGACCGGCGAATAAAGACTTCGACAGGCGAGTTTGATACTTCTTCCGGGCTTTGGGTGAATGCTCCTGAGGACGGCACATATCTGGAAATCAAGGGTGAGGTCCTGATGGATGTCGATGTGTCTTCCGAGGCGAAAACGCAGCAGCTTGCCGCCGATGTTACCTATTATGTTCATCTTGGGGATATTA
The DNA here is from genome assembly GCA_051870155.1 of Candidatus Cryptobacteroides sp. Taxonomy (GTDB): domain Bacteria; phylum Bacteroidota; class Bacteroidia; order Bacteroidales; family UBA932; genus Cryptobacteroides. The sequence continues at coordinate 2,619 of JBJEBO010000043.1, read as the reverse complement.
ACACAAGTGTGAATGATTACAATGTCAAAAGGAATACCTTTTATACCTATACAATTACAATCAAGGGGGTAAGCAAAATAGAGCTTGAAGTCTCAACCTCGGATGCTGCCAACCCTGGTTCAGTGGTGGAGGACCAGCCTGGAGCTGAGGGAATGGTTTATGTGGCTAAAGAATCTATCTTCACATTTGATGCCCATTATGGACAGCGTGTTTTCTGTTTTGATGCCGCATATATAGATCCGAACACAGTCACCTGGTATGTCAAGACTCCGTTCGGAAAAGAGGGAACACCTCCGAAAGTGGGAGACACTGAGATTCCCTCGGGTATGGACTACAAATGGGTCCATTTCTTGGTCAACAATATTTCATCCTCCAACACTTATGATTATACATATGGTGGGTCCTCCTCTTCGGGAACATTGGATGACTATCCATATACCCAAAACAATATGGCCTGGCCTGGAGATCCGGATGACGGTTATGAATCTGCTGCTGAGACTTCTTTGTGGGCGAGTGGAAGGGAGGTGATGGATATTGTTGGTTTTACCAAATATGTAAAGGAGCAGGCTCGTGCCTACAATGCCGGGGAACCTAATGATTTTCGAAGGGAGTTTGACCAGGAATGGTTTGATTGGTACAATGACAATCATCCTGGGAGTGAGGTATCAGATCCGGCAACACTCATTGAAGGTAAACCTGGACCGTGGTTCAGGGACAGGATTTATATGACAGTGTTTGTTGATGAATTCTATTATGATGAGGATCCTATAACTGGAGAAAAGAGCCAGACTTTGTGGAAGAAATTTGTCAATCAGCCAAACCGTCTGATGCATATCCTGTGTGATAATCAGAAGAGTCTTGACAAGGCCAGCTCGGCAACTGGTAGCGTAATCACCCTCCGCCAGCGTTCGATTCAGACTCCGTATTCCCTTACGAGTGACTGTATTACAGGATGGGGCTGCGAGACCGAGGATGAGAATGCGGACAGTTACTTTTTTTTCTATCCGGGTGAGATAGACAATTCTAAAGATAATCTTGATACATACAAGGGTTCAAGTCTTGGAAATAATTCTGTCTATAACGGCCTATATAATACGGTCAGGCTTTGGGGATGTTATAGTTCAGGTACCTGGAATAATTTGAACTGGGAAGATTACCTTGACTATAACAGGGTTAACGATTATATGACCGATGGCAAATACATCATTTTCCTTCAGGAGGACAAAGCCTGTCTGAAATATTCCGCTATGATGCGTAATAGGGATAACAACGGTAACGGAATCATCGATCCTGAGGAGGTTAAGTGGTACACATCTTCTATTGGACAACTTGAGTTCCTTTTCTTCGGAGAACTTGGACTGTCAGAGGATGCCGTACTTTATCCGGATAAATATTCTTCGGCTACTGGCACTTTCGCTTCAGATTCCCCTTATCCCGGTGTTGAGAAATGGAAATGCCACGTTATCAGCAGCACAGAAAGCAGCAATGTCGTGCCTCAGTTGTTGTGGGCAGAGGAAGGTTTGTCGGTCGGTGAATATAAAGCAGGGAACTGGGAGAAAGGACCATATATTGTCAAATGTGTCAGGAATCTCGGTTTCACTCCGGCGGATTTCGATACGGATGACGATGCGCATAGACCTCAAAACATTGTGGATGAATATCATCCTTCAGGAACCGTAGATGAGAGCTCTGTCTATTATTTCGGTATGTCGAACCTTAATGACAAGTCCAAACGATTCTATACATCTGTGGAACTGGAACCTTATGATGAGAATTCCGAGATGGCAAGGCTATATAGTGGTCTTGAGACAGGACCTCTTGTTACGGCCTCGTCTGAGGGAATTAGCAATTATAATGATTTGTATAATATGTTGATGGCGGGTAATTCCCCTTGTCCGGAAGGATACAGGATCCCGAATATCCGTGAGGCTGCTCTTATGTATCTTCTTTGTGCCAATTCCGCTTGGTGGTCCGGTCCGATATATACGTCATCGTATTATTCACTTGGTCCTAAAGGAAATAACAAGAATTCTGGCACAAGTGCTTCCTGGTGGATAAAATACGGAAGTAATATTAACCTTGGTGCTTATACTCCTTCGTATATCCGCTGCGTCCGCGACTGGAATCCATAAGTTGAAATAAATAAAGAGGGTGACTAATCTGTCATTTTAGTCACCCCCTTTTATTTATTGGAATCTTAAAAAAATTACCTGAATCGGATTCCAGAATCATTAGAATCTGTCAACCATCATAGGACGCTCGCTCATCCTTGCAAATCGTGAGCTGCGGATCTTGTTCTCGGTATCCATACGAATCTCAGTCTTGCTGTGAACCCTCGCCTTCTTGACGAAGCTCTCGACATCCGCTGCACTTTCAACATTCCTGCGGCTTCTCATAACCATTGCGTTGCTTTGCTGCAAATCGCCTGTACGTGTGATAGTAACAGGGAATGACAACCAATCTTTGAAATCAACAAGTATATACCAATTGGCACCCTTGCCTTCAAGATCTCCATAGACAATGCCTCCAGCCATAGTGCAGGTCGCAGTCACACTCGTTCCGGCACTATAAGTTGCTGTCCATTCAAGGGCAGTGAGGGTGGTGCTGTTGTTTGCATCA
>JBJEBO010000042.1:0-19553 GCA_051870155.1 Candidatus Cryptobacteroides sp. | reverse complement strand
AAAATTCAGGACAGGTTCGGATCATAGTCCAATACAAACCCGCAGGATTCGGAACTCCCGACACTGTACCCACCTGTCCTCCGTAAGTTGTTGTCCCGTTGTTGGAGAATTCTATATCCCAGATATATTCAGAATTGTATTCGTGCCTTCCGTCGAATTGACTGAAATAGTCATTTACAAGGGCATATTTACCGCTGGAAATCACTTCTTCCAATTCTGTTTCGGCAAGCGATGCCGCCTCAGTGTCTTTTAACGGTTCTCCTGACATCTGAAGATAGACCTTGCCGAGCATTGCCGCTGCAGTCATTACGTTAGGGCGCCCATTGACACTGTTCTGAGGCAAAAATTGTTTAGCATTCTTGAGGTCGGAAACAATCAATGAATAAACGTCTCTGACAGACGCCTTTGTCATATCCAGCATAGACAGGTCGGTGGTTTCGTGTTCTACGAGAGGAACTTCCCCGTAAAGTCGCACAAGGTGGAAATAGAAAAATGAACGGAGAAAATAAGCTTCACCGAGAATCCTGTTTTTTTCTGTCTCGTTTCCTATGTCCATCGGGGTGAGCCTGTCGATTATGACATTTGCCCTGTATATTCCCTTGTACATCATATACCAGGTACGGGAGACGAAAACATTTGTCGGTGTATAGGTATAGTCACCTATGGCGCTTTCTCCGTGACCGTTGTCGTATGCGACAACCATTTCGTCAGTCCCAACCCGACCGAGGACGAGAAAACCGTAAAAATATGTGCCGTATCTTGCATCGTCACTCCAGTTTGCCGAGAGAAGGATGTTATAAACACCTGTGAGGCTCATATCGAATTCCTCTGCAGTCTGGTAATAATTGGAGGTGCTCACTGAACTCTCAAGAGGAACATCGAGAAAACTGCATCCGGAGAGCAGAAGGCATATAGTCGATAATTGAATTAATATCCTTTTCATACTACCTGAACATAAAGTTGAAACCCAATGTGAATGTCCTTGAACGCGGGAATACTCCGTAGTCGAAGCCTGAGGTAAGTATGCCCGACGATGAGGTTGAACCTTGTTTTGAGAATACTTCAGGGTCATATCCTGAATATTTTGTCAGAACAAAAAGATTGTCCGCTGAAATATATGCCCTTATTGAACCAATGTGGGATTTTGGACCAAACCATCTGTCAGGGAGAGTCCAGGTCAGCCTCAGAGTCTTGAGCCTGAGATATGAGGCGTCTTCGACAAATGCTGAGCATACCTGGTCATTAGTCATAGACGAATATTGTGTGCTCGTCCTGTTGTCTTCCGTCCATCTGTCTTTGTAGAAGGCCATCTGGTTGTAGCTGTTGCTATTGAATTTTGCCAGCACATTGTAGTTTGCATTATATACGTCAGCACCGCAGGAATAATTGAACTGGGCGTACAGGTTTAAGCCTTTCCAATTCAGTTCGGTGCCGAAAGCGCCATAGAAGTCCGGCATCGTATTCCCTATGACCGTCCTGTCGTCCGAAGTAATGGAACCGCTCCCGTCAATATCCCTGAATTTCATAGAACCGGGTCTTTCTGCTCCAGTCTCGATTGCCACTCCTTCCTTAGGGGTTATTCCGTCTTCTTTGAAGTCGTTAAGACCATACACTCCTATTGTCTCATATCCGTACAGGTCCCCAACGGAACCTCCTTCCTGTAAAATAACTGCATTTTGTCCGGAAAGGCAGGTGACAGAAAGAAGGATTGGAGCACCATTCTGTCCGAGTTCGAGAATTTTGGTCCTGTTAAGAGAGAAATTTGCGTTAAACGACCAAGAAAAATTCTTCTTGTTGATAATGAGTGCGTTGAGGCTCAATTCGAGTCCTCTGTTACGAAGTTTTCCAATGTTCTGCCAGGCTTTTTCAAATCCGGAGATGTTCACGGTAGGGGCTTCGAGGAGGAGATTGTCCGTGATTTTGTTATATATGTCGGCATTCAGTTTGAGTCTGTCGTTCCACAAGCCTATTTCAAGTCCGATGTTTTCTTCCGTCGTCGTCTCCCAAGTAAGTTCTTCGTTGGCGATGGAAGCCGGGGACTGTCCTATTTTCTCATTCTCTCCAAAAGAATAAAACGTGTTTATCAACTGGGAATATGAACCTGAGGTAGGGACATTTGAGTTCCCGACCTGACCTACACTCGCCCTCAGCTTGAGGGTGCTTATAACATTTTGGTTCTTCATAAATTTCTCCCTGTCAATGTTCCAGGCTACGGCCCCGGAAAAGAAATTTCCCCATTTGTTCTTTACGAAACTGGATGTCCCGTCCCGTCTTGCTGTAAAAGTGGCTATGTATCTGTCATCGAACGACCAGTTTGCCCTTCCCATAAATGAAAGGTATCTTGTCTGCCCTTTGCTGGAATAACTTTTGAAGACGGTTGCCATTCCCATATTGTTGAAGCCAAGTTTCTCATAATCAAATTGTGTGGCTTCAGACTGATCCCAGTAGTTCGTGTAGCCTTGTTCTGAGACTCCCACGAGAACATTCAACCGGTGTTTCCCGTAAACCGGCTTCCAGTTGAGAGTGTTCTCGTTTATCCAGGATGATGCGTTGCTTGAGGTGATGATGCCCTGTCCTGAATAGAACCATCCGCGTGGAGTGGATGTAGGATAATACTGACGGTCCTTCAATGAATAGTTATCATATCCAAAGGTTACTTTCAGGGTAAGGTCGTGGAGGATATCAGCTTCGGCATAGGCGTTTATTATGGTTCTGTCTATTTTTTTCTCAAGATCGGTATTTTTTGCAATGTCCACAGGATTGCCGTGATAATCAGCAATGTAATTATCAAGAGAAGACTGCTTGATGCCTGCTTTTCTGAAAAGAGCCTGGGTGTTTTCATCTTTAAGGTCGAATGGAAGGGCAGTGAGCGCCGAGGTGATTACTCCTGATGCCTGAGCCGTACCTTCTCCTCCTGTCGGCACTCCGTTATCAAGAACCCTGCTATAGCTGATGTCAATTCCGGCACGGATAAAATCAGTGAAATAGTGGTCGATACTGGCTTTGCCGGTTATTTTCTTCCAGTCGGTCTCGATAAGCACAGATTTGTCCTGAAGAAATGACCCTGAGAAAAGGAAGTTCGTCTTGCGGGTGGATTCCTGCACAGAAAGCGAGTGACTCTGGATGAATCCTGTGCGGAAAATCTCGTCCTGCCAATTTTTTGTCTGCACTCCGGACACGTTCCTCGGCATTGAGTTTGCCTTGTCGTAGAAAAGTTCGTTTGAAGGGTTGACATTTGCCTGATATGCAGCATATAGGTCAAAATCCATCATTTCATATCTCTTTCTCATATCCTGGAATCCGAAATATGTGTTATATTGGATCTTGCCTCCCTGCTCGCGTCCTTTTTTGGTCGTGATGAGAATGACGCCATTGGCGCCCCTGTTGCCGTATATTGCAGTTGCGGAAGCATCTTTGAGTACTTCGATTGAGGCAATGTCGTCCGTGTTTATCATTGAAAGAGAGGACATTCCTACATCATAGGAGTCTATTCCTCCTCCGCTTGTGCTTACTTCGAACAATGGGAAACCGTCAACTACAACCAAAGGTGCTGTTGAACCGGTGAGGGAACCGGCTCCCCTGACAAGCATATTCGATGCTGCACCTGGTTTTCCGGACGATGAACTTACCATCAGACCGGCGACTCCTCCGGCAAGGGCATCATCCACGGACAGCAGAACTTTGTTTTCCAAACTTTCGGACTTAACCGAGCCAATGGAACCGGTGAGGTCGGTTTTTCGCATAGAACCGTATCCAACCACAACGGTTTCTTCAAGAAAAGTTGAAGATTCTTTAAGGATTACATCTATCACGCGCCTGTTTCCAATTTTGATGCTTACCGTTTCGTAACCTATGCAACTGAATTCAAGGGATGCTGATGGATCCTTCACTGTCAACTGCCAGGTACCGTCAATAGAGGTCTCGGTGCCTGAAGTTGTGCCTTCAACGATTACTGCAACTCCTGGTATGGGTTCCGATGAACTGTCCCGCACCGTGCCTGACACAGTGGTCTGTGCCAGGGCGGCGGATGCGATAGACAGCGATGCGATGACAGATATAATCCGTTTCATACGCTCCTAAATAAAAAGATGATTATTATTCTTCTATGAGATTAATTTCGATTTCATCGATATATACGGTCTGGTACATTCCTGTATATACCCTGAAATATGGATAGACATTGTGGAGAGTTGCCGGTGCTGTAATAGTGAATGACTGGTGACTCCATTCTTCAGAGCCAGTTCCGATACCCGTCTTTTCACCCCACCAATCTTCGAAAATTGCTGCATTACCTTCGGCAGCGAAAGTTTCGCCAGGGAAGATTGTTGCGTATGAAGAACCTGCAGAAAGGTCTGTGCCTTCAACTGTCATCCATTCCTCAAGCCAGTTGACTATCTGGATGGTAGGTGAAATCCATTTGTCCGTGTTGGCTTCAGTGAAGCCCTCGGCACGCCAATAGAAGGACACTTCGTATTTCTTGCCTTTTTCTATATGTGCATTGCAAGCCCAGGCATCGCGAGGGAAGAGATCTGCGAATCCTCCGTCTTCTTCAGCAGAAATTCTGGATACATCTATTTTGAGACAGTGACCTGTACCGTTCGCACCCTTGTCGGTTATTGAATATATGTTCTTCTTTTCACCACAAGTGCCAATGTTGGTGCCTTTTTCAGTCCACGCAATCCAACCTCCGAGCTTTGCCCTTTCAAAGGATAGGTTATCTATATCATAGTCAGGCAGGTCGCGTGTGACAGGATAATTTCCCACAACGAAATTCTTTTCGACAGTTGTTTCAGCCCCGTCAGAATTCCTTTTCAATGTGCAGGTGACTTTCGCACTTCTGATTCTCTTGTCAAATGTCACTACAGGGGATTTGTTCGTAGAGGTTGCAGGATTGCCTCCTTCAAATGTCCAGGACCAGCTGTCAGGAGAACCTGTTTCATCTCCGATTGAGAATTTGGTTGCTTTGCCAATCTTAATGCAGCCGAGAGGAGTGATATCGGATGCAGTTATTGAACCACCTATCGGCTCAGTGACATCTACCGTAAATTCTTCATTGAGTGTCTTATTGTCCTTGAAGGTTACAGCAAGGGTGACTTTTTTCTTGCCGGCATTCTGGAAGACTACAGTAACTGAGGCTTTTGTAGATGTTGACGGATCTGCATCCTGAAACGTCCAAGTTCTTGAAGCCACATCAAGAGAGTTGTCCGTGAAGGTCACTTCCATTCCGGCACTCACTTGTCCCTCTGGTGCTACATAATCAATGGAATGATTGTTCGTGTCGTCTTCCTTCTGACAGGCAATTAGACACATTGCGATTGCAATCGCAGAAATGACTGATTTTTTCATACTTCGTGTTATTTTTAATTATGGAATTATCAACGCAAGTTGAAATCATTTCTGCAAATCTATAAAACGGTCGGGAAGACTGGAGCAACAAAAAGTTCCAATATTTGAAACCCACTCCAAAGTGTCTTCACAAATCGTTCAAAAATTATGATTTTTTATTCTCATTCACTTTTTGTTTTGCGTATTCCTTTGGCATACAGCCAAATTCTTCTTTGAACAATTTGGAAAAATAGGAAAGGGAATTGAATCCAACGGCGTACATTACGTCGCTTACAGATGAGTCGTCCTGAGATAGAATCTGCGCCGCCCTTTTCAGCCTGATGCTTCGTATGAACTGAATGGTGGACAATCCTGTGATGGAACTGATCTTTCTGTACAGTTGAGCCCTCGAGATGCCCACTGCCGCACTCAACTCTTCCACTCCGAAATCCGGGTCATCAATGTTAGCTTCGATGGCATCGAGGCATTTTTTGACGAGTCTTTCCTCGGATGTCACCACGGTAACCTGTGATGGATTGACCTCTACAGTGGAATTGAAAAGCTTCCTCATCTTGTCCCTTGAACAAATTAGGTTCTCAATACGCGAAAGAAGCACTCCGATGTGGAATGGCTTCGTTATGAACCCATCAGCCCCTGTCTTCCAACTGTCGATTTCGCTTGATACTAGATCGCGCGCCGTCAGAAGCACGACGAGTATGTGCGATGTCGATTCATTTTCCTTGATCCTCCGGCATAGCTCGATTCCGCTCATCTGGGGCATCACTATGTCCGAGAGTATAAGGTCAGGTTGTTCAGCAATGGCTATTTCGTATGCCCTCATACCATTGTCGGCTGTTAGAACGTTGTATTCTGTACTCAACAGCTCATAAAGATATTTCCTTAACTGGTCATTATCATCGACAACAAGTATGGTGACGTCCTTTGCTTCTTGCTCAGTTCTTACGACATCTTTGAATTTGTCGATTGGCTCGTAATTGGACAGGTCATCGCTATTCCTGTAATCCAAATTGATCTCGCTATCTGCGAATCTGCTGCTGCCTTTCTGAAGGGTGACTTTGAATTTGGATCCGAAGTTCAACCTCGACTCCACACTGATTTGTCCTTTGTGATGGTTGACTATGTATTTCGATAATGACAATCCTATTCCTGTCCCGCTTCTGGTCTCATCGTTCTGGTTACTGCCCTGGTAGAAACGTTCGAATATGTGTTCCCTGTCCTGTTCCGTCATCCCCACTCCGTTGTCCTCCACTGTAAACCACGCCTGGTTGTCGTCTCCGGAGCACGACAAGATGACAGTGCCTCCCTCCGGAGTGAATTTGAAAGCGTTGGAAAGCAGATTCACCACAACTCTTTCCATTTTATATTTGTCGATGAACACCATCTGCGGAGTTTTGCTGATGTCCGTTTTGAAATTGATCTGCTTAGTTCTTGCCAGAGGCACGAATAATTCTGCTGATTCCGTCAGAAAACGACATAGATCCACTTCGGAAACAGACAGTTTCATCATATTGTCCTCATATTTCCTGAGGTCGAGTATTTGTTCAACGACGGATTGCAGGGATTGTATCCCTTTGCTTACGGTGTTCAGCCTGTTTCGAGTGCCGGGACCGATTGCCGGATTTCCAAGGAGTTCCTCCACAGGGGCTTCAATCAGTGATAGCGGAGTTTTGATTTCGTGTGCCATATCCGTAAACAGGTGCAGTTTGTCTTCCTGAATGCGTCTCTCGTTTCTGCCGCGGACTATTCTTTCTGATAGTTTCCAAATTAACAAAACGAGGATGATGCCGCAGATGACATATATGATTATTGCGACCGTGCTTTGCAGAAAATGGGGCTTGATTGTGAATCGGAATACTGCCGGGACAAGGCTCTCGACCCCGTCTGAATTAGAGCCGAACACTTCCAAGGTATAGGTGCCTCGCCTGAGGTTAGAATATATGCAGCCAGGATTCTTTCCAGTGCAGGTATTCCATTCGTTTTCATATCCATCAAGCCGGTATCTATAGACATTCGCTTCAGGACATTTGTAATTCAGTGCGGCAAATTCGAATGTCAGGCTGTTTCTGTCATTCGGAAGCGCGATTCCTGAATTCAAGGACAGTTCGGTTTCCTCATTCCTCACCTTGACTGAGGCGATTACTGTTTTTGGAATATGTGAATCGGTTCGGATGCTATCCGGGTGGAAGATGTTGAAACCTCCCGGACCTCCGAAAACCATACTCCCGTCAGCCTTCCTGTACGAAGCCCAAATCTTGAAAGAATTGGACTGCAGGTTATCTTTCTGCAAAAAGTATTTCGTGTCACCAGTCTCCGGATTGAATCTGCAGATGCCGTAACCTCCTATCCACAGATTGCCTTTCCCATCCTCTATTATGCTCTCCAATTCATTGTCCACCAAAGTCCGGTCTGCTGATGTCCAATGGTCAAATTCAGGACGGGAGTCATCCATTCTTCCAGATTTCATCCTGTAAAGCCCGTCGCCAAGTGTTCCAATATACAGGTATCCATCGCTTCCCCTTGTTATCACCGATATGAATTTGGATACATTCCCATCGCCTTCTCCTCCGAGTGTGACCCTGTGAATCTGTGGGATCCCCTCCTCATTGAACACAATTTTGTTAAGACCTGCCCTTGTGCCTACCCATATAGTCTTCAATTGGGTGTCAGGATCCGGAAATACATCCGTAAGGAAGTCGGACCACAGGGAAGACAGATTCAGAATGTCGTGGTTGTACTCCCTCCATTCCTTTGTGTTAGGAAAATATTCCATCAGTCCCATATTCGTGCTTATCCATATATGTCCATCCCTGTCCGGAATCATTTTGAAAACCGATCTGGAGGCAATTCGGCTGCCTTCCATCTTTTCTGCCTTTATGGATTTCTTACCTATATATTCCTTGCCCACAGTCCATATCCCATTGTCCCAGGTACCTATCCATATATTGCTGTTTTCGTCAATACGGAATGACGAAACTACTGGAAATTCTCTGCTGGGGCGAGAGTTTATGACAAGGTTCGTAAATGAGGCATCGTTTCTGTCGAACAGGTCTATTCCTCCATCGTGGGAACTGATCCAAAGCATACCGTCATTGTCCTCTATGAATGTAATCACCCTGTTCTGGCTAAGTCCTTCGGACATAGTATAACACTCTATGTTGTTGCCAGTCAGGTCCATTGTGTTAAGACCGCCACCGATTGTCCCTATCCATAGCAGCCCGGATTCATCTTCACACAAAGCACTGATTTCAGCCGAAGCAATCCTGTTCACCTTCAGCGGATCAGGTGTGAAGTCCCGGATTCGGGAATAATCTGTATCATATTCAATCAAACCGTCTTCGAATGTACCTGCCCACAGGTGTCCTTCAGAGTCTAAAAGCATACTGCGAACGGATACATCCCCAATCAACTGACGAAAAGTGCAATCGTCATCCATTTCATAAATACCGGAATAAGTCCCTACCAATATTTTTTCTCCCCTTGCAAAACAACTTACTCCTATTATTTTATCTGACAAGCAGACATATCCTTGGGGCGATAGCATTCCTATGCCATTATAAGTTCCAATTAAAATGCTGTCCCGGCCTACATCTATTGCCGCATTAATGGGAAGGGAGGAAGATGACGTCTTCCAGCATCCTCTCATCTGTTTCCCGTCTTCTTGTCCGGTGCTTATCTTGGACAGGGAATTGTTGCTGCACACCCATATTGTTCCATCCCGGCTTTCAAATATGTCATATACCACGTCGTCCGTATTGCTGCCTGCATTGTCGGAAATTACCTGACTGATGGAGTCCGTCTTTGGGTCATATAAATTCAGCCCTCCTGATTCTGTTCCGATGTAAACAAGAGAATCGGATGTGGCGCATAGGGATATGACCCTGTCCCGGCTCAAACCTGAATTGTTCGAACTATAAACCTTTATCCTGTGTCCGTCAAATCTGCATAGACCTCCATAAGTCGCGAACCACATAAATCCGTTCTTATCTTGCACTATAGCATTAACATCTGTATGTGGAAGCCCGTCACCTACGGACAGGGTGTTTATCTTGATTCTGCCCCGGTTCAGGGCGGACAATGGCGTGAGGCTGGTCAGCATTATGACAAGAGCCAGACAGGTTGAGCGAAATATTGATTTCATTATGTTCATTACTCAGATTCCGCGAATGGTTTTTAATTCCGATTCTCAAAAATATGTTATTTGAAGAAAAAATCCTAAATTTACAAGTTCAAGTTTTCTGTAGAATATGATTTTGACTAAAAAAACTATATCAGCCGTTGCCGTATCGACATTATTCCTGCTAGTTTCCTGTGATAGGACTGCTGACGTAATGGTTGTCGGTGGAGGGGCTTCCGGCGTATGTGCGGCAGTTCAGAGCGCCCGTTCGGGTGCTACGACCGTTCTTGTGGAAGAAACCCCCTGGCTTGGAGGAATGTTAACTTCGGCCGGAGTCAGCTGCTTCGACGGCAATTACAATCTCCGCTCCGGAATTTTCGGGGAATTTACGGATTCACTCGCTGCAAGATATGGAGGGTATGATGCGCTAAAGACCGGATGGGTGAGTAATATCTGTTTTGAACCCCATATAGGCCAAGAGGTCTTTTCCAATATGGTCGCCGGATGTGGTGACAGGCTTGAGGTCAGGAGGGAGAGCAAGGCGGTTTCATTTGTCCGAGAAAATGGGAAGTGGGTGGTGGAAGTTGCCGGAGCGAAGGGAAGGAAGACAAAATGGGAAGTGAAGGTGTTGATAGACTGTACGGAACTCGGTGATGTGGCGAGGGAATGCGGAGTGGAATATAGGATTGGGATGGATGATGGCAAGGAAACGGGTGAGTCTATAGCGCCGGACCAAGCGAATGACGTGATTCAAGATATGACATTCGTCGCAGTTTTGAAAGATTTCGGACCAGATGCAGACAAAACAATTGAGAAGCCGGAAGGTTATGTCCCTGAAGTATTTGCGAACTGTGCCATCAATCCATATAATGATCCCGAAAGGGCGTTTCAGACTATATGGCCGGCAAGGGATATGATTACATACGGGGCTTTGCCTGGTCGTAAATATATGTTGAACTGGCCAATCTGGGGCAATGACTGGTATGCCAATGTGATTGATTCTTCCCAGGAGGCAAGGGAGAAGGCTTATTCGGATGCCAAAAACTTTACTAAATGTTTCATCTATTTCATCCAGACTGAGCTGGAAATGAAAAACCTCGGACTTGCAGAGGATGAGTTTCCTTCAGATGACGGTTTTGCCCTCTATCCATATTTCAGGGAATCACGCAGAATCAGGGGTGAGGCTTTCTTTACGATAGACGCTGCCGCTTCACCTTTTGAATATGAACATTCATATTATAGAACAGGAGTAGCCGTCGGTGATTATGCGGTGGACCACCATCATTTCCGTAATCCGGATTGGGAGAATCTTCCGGACCTCCATTTCTATCCTATTCCGTCTTTTAATGTCCCTATGGGCGTTCTTATTCCCAAAGGAGTTGATGGGCTTCTGGTCGCAGAAAAATCAATATCAGTGTCCAACATAATGAACGGAGCCACAAGGCTTCAGCCTGTGGTTATGCAGTTGGGACAGGCTGCTGGAGCCATCGCTGCCATCGCTGCAAAGGATGATATCGAGTTGAGGGAGGTGAGTGTCAGAAAAGTTCAGTCCGTGCTTCTCGATGCCGGATGCATATTGATGCCATATCTCGATCTGCCTCATTCCTCAAGCCATTTCAAGGCTCTACAAAGAATAGGTCTCACCGGAATCCTGCGTGGAGAGGGGAGAAACGTCGGATGGGCGAACCAGACCTGGTTGAGGGCACGAGACCCTCTGCTGGCTGAAGAATTTTTCACTGAGGACTATTTACCGACATTTCCACAGGAAAAGGGCGAGGTGTCCTGCGGCGTTTTCTTCGAATATCTCGATTTCTTGTCAAAAGCAACTGAAACAGACTTTTCTACGGATGAGTCACGCCGAAATATCTGGGAATCATCAGGGTTGGAAAACTATGATACGGAACGGACTATCACCCGTCTTGAGGCTGCAGTGATGCTGGATGCCGTCATCAACCCGTTCGGTATGTCTGATGTGGATTTCAACGGCAATTTCAGAAATATTTTTTGATGACTTCTCAATGTATTGTAAATAAATTATTTATATATATGAACACTAAAACATTTTTATCAGCGATTCTCCTTTTTTGCGGGCTTGCCGCTTCGGCGGCAGTTCATAGAACCGAAGTTCTTTTGGAAAACGGATGGAAATTCCATCGCGGCGATGCCGAAGGCGCATACGCCGTAGAATTTGACGATTCTTCTTGGGAAAACGTTTCTGTTCCCCACGACTGGGCAATCTCCGGACCTTTCGATGAATCAAATGATCTTCAGATAGTTGCTGTGACACAGAACTTTGAGACGGAAGCCACACGCAAGACAGGTCGAACCGGAGGACTTCCATACGTTGGGACAGGTTGGTATAGGACTACGTTCAATGCAAGCAAAAATGTTGTAACGACCCTCGTCTTCGATGGTGCAATGAGCCAGGCCGAGGTCTATGTGAACGGAGAGAAAGTCTGCTTCTGGCCTTATGGTTACAGTCCATTCCAGATAGATGTCACCAAATGGGTCAAAGACGGAAATAATGTTCTGGCAGTGAGGCTTGAGAATCTTCCGAACTCTTCACGATGGTATCCTGGAGCAGGTCTGTACAGGAACGTGCACCTTGTGACCGCATCGGAAATCCATATCCCGGAATGGGGAATGCACGTCACTACCCCTCACGTATCAAATGATTTCGCTTCAGTACGTCTTGCCGTAAAACTTGAAGGGGCGGCAGGGAAAAAGATTTCCATCGTATCAAGAGTTGAGGGAATGGATGGCAATGTTTGCTCAGAGAAGACTCTTACCTGCAGGGCCGTGGAAGGACAGGAACTCGTCCAGAACTTTATTGTGGACAACCCTGAGTTGTGGTCTCCGGAATCCCCATCCCTCTATTATGCTTGTACAGAAGTTTATGCGGATGACGAATTGGTCGATGTCAAGAAACTCCGTTTCGGTATCAGGAGCATAGAATATATCCCTGAGAAAGGTTTCTTTCTCAATGGCAACCATCGCAAATTCCAGGGAGTCTGTAACCACCACGACCTTGGTCCTCTCGGAGCGGCGATCAATGTTTCTGCCCTCCGCCACCAGCTACTATTGCTTAAGAATATGGGCTGTGATGCCATCCGCACCTCCCACAATATGCCTGCTCCCGAATTGGTTGACCTCTGCGATGAAATGGGCTTTATGATGATGCTTGAGCCTTTTGACGAGTGGGATATAGCAAAATGCGAGAACGGATATCACAGATTCTTCAATGAGGAATCGGATATCCAGGGAATGACCTGGGCGGAAAGGGATATGATAAATATGCTTCATCGCTGGCGCAACAATCCGTCCGTGGTGATGTGGAGCATCGGAAATGAAGTGCCGACACAATGCAGTCCGGAGGGATACCGCGTGGCAAGCTTCCTCCAGGACATCTGCCACAGGGAAGACCCTACAAGACCTTGTACCTGCGGAATGGACCAGGTTTCCTGCGTTCTTGAAAACGGATTCGCCCTTGTACTTGACATTCCTGGATTGAATTACAGGACTTTCCGCTATCTTGAAGCCTACCGCGACCTTCCTCACGGTTTCGTGCTTGGATCCGAGACTTCATCTACTGTAAGTTCACGCGGAGTTTACAAACTTCCAGCGGAAAAACGCTTCGGAGCTGTGGATGACGACCACCAATGCTCATCATACGACCTTGATGCCTGCGCCTGGTCAAATGTTCCGGATATTGATTTTGCCCTTGCCGATGACTATCCTTGGACTATGGGACAGTTCGTATGGACAGGTTTCGACTATCTCGGTGAGCCAAGCCCTTATGATACGGATGCCTGGCCAAATCACAGCTCAATGTTCGGAATCATCGACCTGGCATCGATTCCTAAAGACCGTTATTGGCTCTACAGAAGTATATGGAACAAGAATGAACATACCCTCCACATCCTCCCTCATTGGAATTGGACCGAAGGGGAGACGGTGCCGGTCTTTGTATATACCTCCTATCCTGAGGTGGAACTTTTTGTGAACGGAGAAAGTTGCGGACGCAAGGTGAAACAGTCCGGCTCAAATTCTCAAGGTCTTCAGAATGAGGATCTTGAGGGAAGATATAGGCTTATGTGGAAAGATGTTGTCTATCACGCAGGAGAACTCAAGGCGGTGGCTTATGACGCAGAAGGCAAACAGGTAGGGGAGACTGTCGTTCGTACAGCTGGAAAACCTCATCATATAGAGTTTGTCTATGGACTGGAGGATGCCGGAATATGCACTCCGTCTCCTTTGAAGGCTGACGGAAAGGATTTGGCATATATCACAGCCAAAGTGGTTGACAAAGACGGCAACCTTTGTCCTTTCGATTCATCCCTGATGAAATTTTCTGTTTCCGGAGCAGGACGCTTCAGAGCCGCGGCAAACGGTGATCCTACCTGTCTCGACCTTTTCCATCTTCCTAAGATGCACGCATTCGGAGGAAAGCTCACTATCGTCGTCCAAGCCGGGATGGAACCGGGTGAAATTTCACTTGAAGTGAAGGCAAAAGGGCTGAAAGGAGCCATAAAGAATATACCTGTTTTGTAATTGCGGGAATTTTTCTATCTTTGCGCCCGTTCTTAACAAATTCTATCAATTTTATGGCAACTTTCAGACAAAGAGCCTTGAATGAGGCAGCTACTCATCAGGCTGAACGCTTCTTCGTTGAAGAGGGACCTGTATCCAAGTATTTCGGTCAAAATGTCCTTGACCTTGACAAAATGAAAAGGTATATGTCCCAGCAGGCCTACGAAGCTGTGCTCGCTGCAGTTAAGTTCGGCGCAAAGTTGGACAGGGGTGTTTCCAATGAAATCGCCTCAGGAATGAAAGCCTGGGCATTGGAAATGGGCGCAACTCATTATACCCATCTGTTCCAGCCTCTTACAGACGCCACTGCGGAAAAGCACGAAGCATTCGTAACCGTCAAGGACGGTCAAGCATTTGAAAAATTCAGCGGAAGCGCACTTGTCCAGCAGGAACCTGACGCATCAAGTTTCCCGAACGGAGGTTTGAGGAACACTTTCGAGGCAAGGGGCTATTCTGCCTGGGATCCGTCCTCCCCGGTATTCATTCTCGACGGAACCCTCTGCATACCGTCTGTATTCGTTTCTTATACAGGCGAGGCGCTTGATACAAAAGTGCCTAACTTAAAGTCTCTTCAGGCATTGAACGAAGCTGCGTCTTCAGTAGCGAGACTTTTCGATGAGTCAGTCAAATCGGTGCAGGTGAATCTCGGACTTGAACAGGAGTATTTCCTCGTTGACGAGTCACTCTACAACGCAAGACCGGACCTTGCACTTTGCAACAGGACTGTCATCGGACACACTTCAGCAAAGGACCAGCAGCTTGAGGACCACTATTTCGGCGCCATTCCTTCAAAGGTCAGCGCATTTATGAAGGATTTCGAGACCGAGGCATATAAACTAGGCATCCAGCTTCAGACCCGTCACAATGAGGTGGCTCCAAACCAGTTTGAATGTGCTCCGGTATTCTGCGAGGCAACCAAGGCCATTGACCAGAATATGATGCTGATGATTCTTATGCAGAAAGTTGCTGAGAAACACCATCTGAAAGTGATTTTCCACGAGAAGCCTTTTGACGGCGTGAACGGATCTGGTAAACATTGCAACTGGTCTATGATGACAGGTGGCGGAGTCAATCTCCTTTCTCCGGGAAAGACTCCTACCAAGAACCTTCAGTTCCTGTCATTCTATGCTTCTGTCGTAAAGGCCGTATATCGTCACCACTACCTGCTTATGACTTCTGTGTCAACCCTCAGCAACTCATACAGGCTTGGCGGACACGAGGCTCCTCCTGCAGTAATGTCAATTTTCTCAGGTTCGACCCTCAGCGGGATTTTCCAGTCCATCCTCAATATGAACGATGTGAACGAGAGCGAGGCCGGTTTGGAATCCATAAAAATAGTAAATTCCATTCCTGAAATATTCCCGGACAACACAGACAGGAACAGAACTTCACCATTCGCCTTCACCGGCAACAGGTTCGAATTCCGTGCAGTGGGTTCTTCACTCAATGTCGCTTCAGCAGTATATGTGCTCAACTGTGCCGTAGCTGAGAGCCTCAAGGAGTTCAGAGCCAGGGTGGATGCCCTTGAAGCAGCGGGAGAGGAGCGCTCTTCTGCTGTTATGCAGACCGTTCGTGCATTCCTCAGCGAGTCCAGGGACATTATGTTCGAAGGCAACGGCTACAGTAAGGAATGGGAAGAGGAAGCAAATAGAAGAGGTTTGAGAGCAGTTAAGAATGTGCCTGAGTCATACGAAGTTTACCACGAGCAGGCTACTATCGATCTTTTCAATAACCTTGGAGTTCTTGCTCCTAACGAGGTCGAGGCAAGGTTCGAAGTACTCAACGAGACTTATGTCAAGAAACTCCAAATTGAGGCAAGGGTGCAGGGCGATATTTGCCTGAACCACGTGATTCCTGCTGCTGTGAAATATCAGAACATCCTGATTGAGAACGTGAAGGGTGTGAAGGACATTTTCGGTGAAGAGTACAAGTCTCTCTGTGCATCTGAATTTGCTACGCTCAAGAAGATTTCATCATATATCAACGACATTTCAAGAGATGTCGAGGCTCTTGTCGAGGCAAGGAAGAGGGCGAACAAGATAGAGGACATTGCGGAAAGAGCCAAAGTCTATTCACACGAGGTCAAGGATATGATGGACAAGGTGCGCTACAGCGCCGACCATCTTGAGATGATCATCGATGACGAGATGTGGCCGCTTCCGAAATATCGTGAATTGTTGTTTTTCTAAGATGATGAATATAAGAAGGTCCATTTTGACAGCAATCATACTTCCGTTCCTGTTTTCCGCCTGCGCGGGTCACAGGGACGGAAGTCCTGATATTCTGCCTTATGTGGGGACGGTAATATCCGATACCACCTCCTGGAGCAACCACGTCCTAAGAGATTATGAAGTTGATAGGAACGGAACGATAGCCCTTATGGGGGCTTCGCGGAATTGCGCCCTCCTGACGGAATATCTTCTCACTTGCGACATTTTCGACAATGTGGATGGCAGTCTCAAGAGTGACGGACTTCCGGATTTTGCCGGAGAAACCTTCGCCCCTCTTTTCGATGAGGCCAATCCTCCTTATGCCGACTATGTCACTGCTGAAAATGAGTCCTTTTTGAGAGAAACAGCGGTGAAGAATGCAATTTCCTGCATTGCTTCCACCTGCCATTCAACTCCTTATGACAAAGAGATGACTCAGGAGAAGGCTCCTGCGAAAGTCATTCTCCTCTCGTCATCCATCCTTTCCGGCTATGGATGCAGTGATATCGATACCCTTTTTGCATCTTTCGGCAAAGACATTCCTGTAGTGGCTCCGGTAAGGGCTTTGGCGGATCTTGCCATCAAGAGGCACGGAAAGGATGCTGCTATAGGTATATGGGCTGACAGTCATATACTTGCATCCGGAGTCTATGGATTGGAGTTCCATAAGATGGCCGATAAAGGAAAACCTATAGAATATGCCGGTTTTTCTCCGTCAGGAGACAAATCAGTCAGGGACGGTTTCATCCATTTCCTTAAGATGTATCAGGCTTCGGGCTTTGAAAAACCTCTGTCCGTGCTTCTTTTGGATGATATTGCGATGGCATCCAATTCATTGGAAATTAAACAAGTAGCGGACTCTGTACTCCTTTTGCCAAAGTCTGATTCCCTGTCTGTTCTTCAGGCGTCCATAGCACGGGATTTCGAAGTGATTGATGTAAAGACAGCTGTTGCTTCGGGATGTTTTGACATAATGAGACGCAAGAATTTCTTCACACATAATGTCTCTTATCCTTCAGTCAAGGGTTATACCGTGATTCCGAATGTGGAACTCATCGGCACATCCAAGATGACCGATAACGGACGTTTCACCGATGAATTCAGGGTGGGAAGGGCTGACGGCTCCAATTTCGAAACTACGGTTTTCGTGGAGTTGAGCTACAGGTATCTCTCTGAAGAGACTTTGAGATTCCTTGAATCCCATACCCCGAATCTTTATAATTCCTCCGTCTATGTTCATTAGCAGTATATCGAAAGAGCAGATTGAGACGCTTGAATATGTGTCATTCCCCGGGGAAATCAAAATCATTGATTCCCTCGGTTCGGATTTCAATCGTGCCGTCAATTATCTTAAACGGCAGAAAATCATAGGTTTTGACACAGAATCCCGTCCTTGCTTCAGCCCTTCACAGCCGAAGTACGGGGTAGCCCTCCTTCAACTCTCCGGACCTACCAAGGCATTTTTGTTCAGAACCAATATCATCGGAATGCATCGCAAACTTTGCGGACTCCTGTCTGACAGGAGAATTATTAAGGTGGGTGCTGCAGTCCACGATGACATCCGCGGGCTTCAGAAATATCAGGAGTTCACTCCGGGATCTTTCATTGACCTGCAAAAAATGGTAGGGGAGTATGGCATAACGGATAAAAGCGTCAAAAAAATGTCTGCCATCATCCTTGGCTACAGGATTTCCAAGACTCAGCAACTCTCCAACTGGGAGGCTGAGACTTTGTCCGAACCACAGATGAAATATGCCGCTACAGATGCCTGGATATGCAGAGAAATGTATCTTAAACTAATGAATTCACCAAAGGAATCTGTTCAGGAATAACCAGGATTCCAAAACTCTCGGAAGAACTATGATAAAGATATTTTTGAAAAAGGGCAGGGAAGAGTCTCTGAGACGTTTTCATCCCTGGGTGTTTTCCGGTGCTGCAGCCAATGTGCAGGGGCGTCCGGAAGAAGGTGATCTTGTTGAGGTTTATTCCCAGGACGGTGAGTTCCTCGCAGCCGGTCATTATCAGATTGGCTCCATTGCTGTTAGAATCCTGAGTTTTGACAATAGCGCATTGAGACCCGATTTTTATGAAATTATGCTGAAACGGGCGCTTGAAGTCAGAATGGCGGTCGGTCTTGCCAAATCCTCTGAAACAAATTGCTATCGCCTTGTCCACGGAGAAGGTGACAATCTTCCGGGGCTTATCATAGATTTTTATGACGGAGTATGTGTGATGCAGGCACATTCCGTGGGAATGTTCAGGGCGAAAAAGCAGATATGTGAAGCTCTGAAAAAGATATATGGGGATTCATTGAAAGCTGTTTATGACAAAAGTTCCGGAACAGCCCCTTTCAAGGCAGGTCTGGAGTTGATAGACGGCTATCTTTATCGTCGTGAGGACTATAAGGACAACGAAGGTGTGGTGCTCGAGAATGGACACAAATTCTATGTGAATTGGACTGAAGGTCAGAAAACCGGATTCTTCCTCGACCAGCGTGAAAACAGGGCGCACGTAGGGCGTCTTGCCAAAGGGCGCAATGTGCTCAATCTCTTCTGCTACACAGGAGGTTTCTCAATTTATGCCCTGAGCAATGGTGCTCTCCACGTGGATTCCGTTGACAGTTCCTCCAAGGCTATGGCAATGGTGGACAGGAATGTGGCTCTCAACGGTTTCGACCAGTCACTTCACACAAGCCTCTGTTGTGATGCCATCGACTATCTTAAGAATGTCCCTGAAGGCAAATACGATCTTATGATAGTGGATCCTCCGGCATTCGCCAAACATCGCGGAGTCCTGAAAAATGCCCTCCGTGCCTATCAGCGCCTCAATGCCGCCGCCATAGCCAAGGTTGCCCCAGGAGGCTTCGTATTCACTTTCAGCTGCTCCCAGGTTGTTGACAAAGAGTCATTCGCCCTTACCGTCTTCTCTGCTGCAGCCCAAACAGGAAGAAGAGTGCGTATCCTCGACAGACTAAACCAGCCGGCAGATCATTCAGTCAACATCTACCATCCGGAAGGCGAATACCTCAAAGGCCTCCTTCTCTATGTTGAATGATGCCTCCTGCCGTCCATATAGTGAACATCTTCCCCCTCGAGGACGATGAACCACCCCAAAGGTATGCTCATTGTGCCGAAGGCTAATCCGCACCCAATAAATTGGCTCAATGTAAAATCCCGGTTGATTTCCTAAGGAAAATTTGTAACATTGAAATAATATCCCTATATTTGCATTCCCAAATGAAAACGGTGCTTTGGCCGAGCGGTTAGGCACAGGTCTGCAAAACCTGCTACAGC
>JBJEBO010000041.1:0-4533 GCA_051870155.1 Candidatus Cryptobacteroides sp. | reverse complement strand
GTATCCTTGCATATTGATCCGGCTCCTGGATATAATGTGCCCTGCTCGCCCTGTAGTCTTCTGTCGTATATCCATATTTTTCGAATATCGGCTCATATACCAACGATGTATCAGCTGAACTTCGTGTCTTGAAATCCATTGTAACCTGTTGGTCGGCGACAAACATTTCCGCATAAATTTGCGCCATCTTGCGCTTGGGAATGATGCGTCCTCCCTCTGAAGAAGAACACGCTGTCAGACACATCGCTATCGCAAGCGGAATCAATATTTTAAGGAATCTCCCCATACTATCTCAAAGATGCTCCGAATTCGTTCTGGAACACAGACACGAATTTGTTCATCATCTTGTCAACATCCGCATCCACAAGGGTTTTGTCCAAATCCTGAAGGACAAAACTCAAGGCATACTGCTTCTTGCCCTGCGGAATCTTGTCTCCTCTGTAAACATCAAACAGAGTAACCTGTTTGAGAAGTTTTTTTCCTGCGCGGAAAGCACTCTTCCTCAGGTCGGCATAGGAAACTGATTCATCCAAAAGGATGGCAAGATCCCTTCTGACCTCCGGGAACTTAGGCAATTCCTTATACTGGATCCTGTCTCTCTTGACAAGCTCAAACAATGCAGGCCAGCTGATTTCAGCCGCAAAAACAGGCTGTTTGATTCCGAACTGCCTGAGTCTTGCCGGAGAAATCGTTCCCATTACGGCAAGTTGCTGTCTGCTGCCAGGAAGCCTGTAAACCAAACCCTCGGAGAAGAGATCGGCAGGTGCAGCTTCATATTCCATTGAATAAAGATCCGCTCCGAAACGTTTCAAAAGAAGTTCAAGATAACCTTTAAGTTGGAAATAACTTCCCTTGCCTGCATTCTGCCTCCAAGATTTGTCCGGAGTTCCGGTAAGGAACAGAGCATAGCAGGTGTGCTCAGAATATGAGTCAAGAGTCTTTCCATCCTTAGATGGGTCGAAAGCATAAACTGAACCATATTCAAAAGTGCGCAGATTGTAAATCTGCCTGTTATTGTTATATGCAATTACCTCCAAACCATTGAGAATCAAGGTCTGGCGCATCACGTTCAAATCGGAGCTGAGCGGATTGAGGATTCTCACACACTTTTCCTCCGGGAATGTGGAAAGTTTTGAATAATATTCAGACTTGGTGAGCGAATTGTTCATCGTCTCCGCGAATCCGTTGGCAGCAAGGAAGTTGGAAACCTCACTCCTGACTGCCTCAGGTTCCGGTTTGCAAACAGGGTTCACGGACATCCTGACCTGTGCAGGAAGCTCGATGTTGTTGTAGCCGTAAATTCTCAAGATTTCTTCAACGACATCACATTCCCTGTAAACATCTATCATATAAGAAGGTACGGCAACTATTGCTCCTGCAGGCTCCCCTGCTGCATCAGTCTTGCGCTCTACAAACTCATAAGCGAGATATCCGAGGATCTCCTCTATTTTCTTATGACCTATCTTCTTTCCTACGAAAGCCTCTATCCTGTCATAATCCAATTCAACCTGCTTCTTTCCAATATTCTCTGCACGGCATTCCTGCACCTTTCCAATAACTTGTCCTCCAGCGAGTTCCAGGATCAAAAGGGCTGCTCGCTTGAGAGCATATTCTGTCACAAGCGGATCAGCACCACGCTCATATCGGAACGAAGCATCCGTCTTGAGAGAATGGATCTTTGAACTTTTCCTGATTGAAACGGGGCTAAAATATGCACTCTCAAGGAAAACATCAACAGTGGAATCAGAAACACCTGATTTTTCACCTCCGAAGACGCCGGCCAGACACATAGGCTCATTGAAATTCGCTATCATAAGATCGGCAGCTGCAAGAGTCCTTTCTACGCCATCGAGGGTCACAAACTTCTCTCCCTCAGAGGCACGGCGTACGATCACCTTATGACCGGCAATCTGTGATGCGTCGAATGCGTGGAGAGGCTGTCCGATTTCCTGAAGTACGAAATTAGTTATATCAACAACATTGTTGATAGGTCTGAGCCCGATTGAGAGGAGCTTCTTTTGGAGCCACTCCGGAGACGGCGCAACTTTTACTCCTTTTATTGTAACACCCGAATACCTTGGAGCGCCGTCCTGTGCCAACACCTCGACAGGAATCGCCCCGTCGATTTCACCTTCTGACGAACAGAGTCCCTCTGAACCTTCAGCAAAATCGGAAACATCAGGAATATTGAGTTTGCAAGGTATTCCATTGAGTTTCAGATAAGCATACAGGTCACGAGCCACACCGATGTGAGAAGCGGCATCTACCCTGTTGGCGGTAAGACCGATTTCAATCACAGAGTCAGACTCCAAATGCAGATAGTCCTTTGCCGGTGTGCCAGGAACAGCTTCAGGATCAAGCACCATAATTCCTTCGTGTGAAGTCCCTATTCCGAGTTCATCCTCGGCGCATATCATACCGAAAGACTCCACTCCCCTGATTTTGGATTTTTTTATTTTGAAGTCGTCACCGAGAACTGTGCCTATGGTGGCAAGCAGGACTTTCTGACCCGCAGCCACATTTGGAGCTCCACAAACTACCTGAAGAAGTTCAGGGGCACCTGTATTCAAACGAGTCACGTGAAGATGGTCGGAATCCGGATGTTCAGAACATTCAACAACCTCAGCAACAATCACTCCGGCAAGTCCGCCGGGGATTTCTTCCACCTGTTCCAATGAATCCACCTCCAAACCTATGGAAGTGAGAGCCGCAGCCACCTCCTCAGGTGAAAGCGGACATTCAATATAGTCTTTAAGCCAATTGTATGATATTTTCATTTTCTGAAATTTTTAAAAATCAATTATAAACCCAAGTCTTCCTTCGAGAAAAGAGCCTGGACAAATTCCTTGCGGTCGAAGATTTTCAAATCATCCACACCTTCACCTATTCCGACGAACTTGACCGGTACCTTGAATTGGTCCACAATCCCAATAACCACTCCTCCCTTTGCGCTGCCATCAAGCTTGGTGACAGCAAGGGCAGTCACATCAGTAGCACGAGAAAACTCCTTGGCCTGCTGGAATGCATTCTGTCCTGTTGTAGCATCCAGGACAAGAAGCACCTCGTGAGGAGCATCAGGAATCACTTTGCGCATCACATTGCGGATTTTCGTAAGCTCGTTCATAAGGTCAACCCTGTTGTGAAGCCTTCCCGCCGTATCTATAAGAACGACATCGGCATCCTTCGCAACTGCAGAACGGACTGTGTCATAGGCAACGGAAGCCGGATCTGCACCCATACCCTGCTTTACAATCTCTACTCCTGCCCTATCCGCCCATATTACAAGCTGGTCCACGGCTGCAGCCCTGAAAGTATCAGCAGCTCCGATTACGACCTTCTTACCCTGAGCCTTGAGCATAGAAGCAATTTTGCCTATGGTTGTGGTCTTGCCCACTCCATTGACACCTACTACCATTATGACATAAGGTTTCTTTGAAAAATCGAAAGGCTCAGGATCTTTGACGGAATCCACTTCAAGAAGTGCACCGATTTCTTCACGAAGCATATCCAACAACTCATCTACAGACACATATTTGTCCCTGCTCACTCTTTCCTCAAGGGTGTCAATAATTTTCAATGTAGTGTCAACACCCATATCAGAAGCAACGAGCGCTTCTTCAATGGCATCAAGCAATGAATCGTCAACTTTTGACTTGCCTACGATGGCACGGGAAATCTTCTCGAAGAAACTCCTTTTGGTTTTCTGAACCCCTTTATCAAAAATACCCATAAATTATCCGTTTAACCTGCAAATATAATCAATTTCAGCATACAAATGAAGTTAAGGAGGACAGAATGTAAAAAAAAGAGCGCATCCTTGCGGATGCGCTCCTGAATATTTCTCAACAAAACTTATTTCTTTGCGAAGAAATCCTTTACCTTGTCAGCCTCGACAAGTTCCTCTTTGAACATATATGCACCTGTCTTTGGAGACTTGTCCATACGGATGCACTTTACCATACTCTTTGCGCCTGATTTCGCGCTGAAGGTTGCGACTGCTTTCTTTGCCATAAATCAATTCCTCCTGATTATTTGATTTCACGGTGAAGCGTTACCTTTTTGAGGAATGGATTGTATTTCATACGCTCCAAACGCTGAGTCGTGTTCTTTTTATTCTTGGTTGTGATGTATCTTGAGATACCAGGCACTCCGCTTTCTCTCTGCTCAGTGCACTCAAGGATGACCTGCACCCTGTTACCTTTTGCTTTCTTTGCCATAATGAACGAAATTAAACAAGGTTAATAAATCCTTTCTTCATAGCATCCTTGACTGTTGCATCGAGACCATTTTTCTCGATGGTTCTCATTCCTTTGCAGGACACTTTCAGAGTGATGAACCTCTGCTCCTCCTCTGACCAGAACTTCTTGGTCTTGAGGTTCAGGGCGAATACGCGTTTAGTGCGTCTCTTTGAATGGGAAACGTTGTTTCCAATCATTCTTTTTCTTCCTGTAACTTGACAAACCTTTGCCATTGTATATACTTTTTTAATTATTTCATATTATGCGGGCTGCAAATATCGCGTAAAAAATTCAA
>JBJEBO010000040.1:0-4534 GCA_051870155.1 Candidatus Cryptobacteroides sp. | reverse complement strand
CGTCAAGACTATCCGTGAGGACGATCCCACAATGCCTATCCTGCTGCAGTCCTCCCAGGACAGCATTTCCGAAGTGGCCCAGGAACTTGGCGTAGGTTTCATCCGTAAATATTCCAAGACACTGATTCTCCAACTTTCCGACTATCTCAGAGAAGAATTCGGATTCGGAGACTTTGTTTTCAGGGACAAGGACAGGAATGTATATGGCCGTGCCACTGATTTGAATGACCTTGAAAGGCTCATAAAGGAGATTCCCGAAGATGTGCTGCTATATAACACCTCCAAGAATATGTTTTCCAAGTGGTTCTATTCCAGGGGATTGTTCACGCTCGCGGAGCACTTCAGGGAGGTGAACGAAAGCCATTTTTCTTCCACGGATGAAGTGAGAAAATATGTGGCCCAGCAAATTCACGACTATCACGCTCTCACAGGAAGGGGAATCATCGCACATTTCGAAAAGGAGAGCTACGAGAGTTATATCTGGTTCGCCAGGATGGGAGAAGGTTCGCTGGGAGGAAAGGCCAGAGGTCTTGGTTTCCTCAATACATTGATACAGAAGTACCAGCTTTCAGATAAATATCCTAATGTCAAAATATCCATTCCGAGGACAGTTGTCGTGGGTACGGATCATTTTGATGAGTTCATCATTGATAACGGTTTGCAGTATGTGATTGATTCAGATCTGTCTGATGACGAAATCCTTTCTGAATTCGTGGCATCTCGTCTTCCGGAATCCCTTGTGGAAGATTTGAAGGCATATATCGCCACAGTGCACTCCCCTCTTGCAGTCCGTTCAAGCTCCAAATTGGAGGATAGCAACTATCAGCCTTTCGCGGGAGTGTATTCAACTTATATGGTGCCTCTGACTGAGAATCCGGATCAGATGCTCAGGATGCTCAGCAAAGCAATAAAAAGTGTCTATGCCTCCGTATTCTTCACCGGAAGCAGAACCTATATCCAGACTACAGGCAACTTGCTCAGTGAAGAGAAGATGGCCGTTGTTATACAAAGTATTTGTGGAACAGAGCACGATGGCTGTTATTATCCTATGCTCTCTGGCGTTGCAAGGTCTGTGAATGCCTATCCGATAGGCGCAGAAAAGCCTGAGGACGGAATCGTAAACCTTGCCTTCGGTCTTGGAAAGACTGTGGTTGACGGAGGACATACCCTCAGGTTTGACCCAGCTTTCCCAAAGAAGATTCTCCAGCTTTCCCAGCCTTCAATTGCCTTGCGCGACACCCAGAGAAAACTCTATGCCCTTGATTTGAGACCTGCAGCTTTCAAGATTTCGAGGAATGACAGTATGAACCTCCTTCATCTTGATGTATCTGAGGCTCTGAAATCATACGATTATCCTCATTACGTGGCATCAGTCTATTCTGCAGCTGACAATAGGATTGTGCCAGGAATCAATGCTAACGGTCCGAGGATAATCACCTTCGATGCCATTTTGAAATATGGGAAGTTCCCTCTTGGGAAAATCATTTCTGATGTGCTCTCAATATGCAAGGAGGAATTGATGTGCGATGCAGAGATTGAATTTGCAGCCGACGTTATTCCTGAAGGAAATGGTTCTGATTTCGTCCTTAAGTTATTGCAAGTAAGACCAATAAGCCAGTATGACGAGGATAGGAACACTTCTGTGGAACAGATTTCCGGAGAGATTTCACAGATGGTTGCCACTTCTCCAAAGGCCTTGGGAGCGGGAAGGATAGTCGGAATGAAAAATATTGTCTATGTTCCTTCAGATAAATTTGACAGCGCCTGTACGGAGGAAATCGCAGGAGAAATCGCTGCGTTCAATCATAGGATGAAAGAAGAAGGAAAGACATATATGCTCATAGGTCCAGGCAGATGGGGCTCATCCGATCCGTGGTTGGGAATACCGGTGCTATGGAGCGACATTTCTGAAGCTAAACTGATTGTGGAATGTGCTATTCCCGGATTCCGTGTTGAACCGAGCCAGGGAACGCATTTTTTCCAGAATATCACTTCCCTTGGTGTCGGCTATCTTACAGTTGACACAGTTTCAGGAGATGGAAGCATCAATGAGGCACTTCTGAATGGAATCCCGGCACTCGAAGAAACAAAATTCGTCAGGCTTCTTGAGTTGCCTGACGAATTGCTCGCTTTCATTGACCGTAATTCAGGTAATGCCGTTGTGGGATTGCACTAGGTAATTTTTTGAATATTCTTAGATTTCCTAAGAAACCTTGATAAGAGAATAATCCATTGGAGGGACATTGAAACGGATTCTTGTTTCAGTGTTCAGCATTTTAGTTTGTGGAAGCTCCATCCATTCGAATGCGTGATTAGGTATGGATATTTCCATCTGAGCCTCCTCTGAAGAAAAATTCGCCACTATCAGAAGTGTCTCGTCATCCTTGTCCCTGAGGAAGGCAAAATGACGGTCTTTGTCAAATCCATTTGCGGAAGAATTGCAATAGCACAGGTCATAGACCGTTCCCTCCCTGATTGCCGGATCGGATGCCGCAAATCGGAGCGCTGTCGCATATCTGAGAAAAACTTCTGCCGCAATTTCATCAAGACCACCTTCCATCAGTACTTTAAGTTTATCCTGACGTGACATTCCATCATTATCTACAACCTTATATAATCCGCTATGAATCAATTTGTCAAGTTGCCTGACAGATTCTACGCTCCACCAGTCGAAAATCGTCGTGCGTCCGTCTGTCCCGCTGAAGCCCTCATTATCCATTCCCTTCTCCCCTGCCTCTTCTCCGAAATAAAGCATAAATGAGGCGCGGTTGAAGAACAGCGACACAGCGAGTGCCGCGAATGAATTCCTTGCATCCCTTCCAAAGAATTCCGAAGCAAAGCGCTGTTCGTCGTGATTCTCAAGGAAATTCAACATATAAGGCTGGAGGTCGCCGAGATATTGCCAAGTTCTTGTTATACCTACAGTTGACTGCCACAATTCAACAGGCATTCCATTGTCTTCCACATTCTTGTCTGTGATTGTCCTTATTGTGTCGTACATTCCGGACTTGTCATAAAGCAGATCAAATCCAACCTCCCTGACATAAGTCCTATAAAGCTCTTTCTGATAGACCTCAGCTATGAAAATGAGATTCGGAAACTCCTGCTTTGCCTTCTCTATCAGCCACTTCATAAAGGTCTGCGGAACAAGTTCTACCATATCGCACCGGAAGCCGTCAACTCCTTTGGAGGCCCAGAACCTTATGATGTCATACATTTTGTCCCAAGTGGCATTATGGGTGTCGCAATAATTGATTTTCACTGTTTCATACCAGTCATTGATTCCTGGGGATGAGTTGTAGCAATTGTTTCCTGTTGCCATCGCCGGATATTCCTCGTATGGTTCTCCTTCAGGAGCCACAGGGAGTTTGAGGTGCTCTCCCGGATAATAGAAGAAATCGTTTTCCTCTTTCCAATGGACAGTCTTGTCGTCATTTTCTCCAAGCACCGGATGACCTTTCACCGGGGAGGTCTTGCCATAGTCACGGGATACGTGGTTTGGGATGAAATCCAGCACCAATTTCAATCCGTTTGAATGAATTCTTTCAATCAGCTCTTCAAATTCTTCCATTCTGTGCTCCGGATCAATTGCAAGATATGGGTTCACATCATAGTAGTCTGTAATTGCATAAGGTGAACCTGCCCTTCCCTTTACGAACTGTGGATTTGACGGTATGCAGCCATCTTCTGTCTCCTTTGTGGAGTGCCGGATAACCCCTGTAAGCCACAAATGGCTGCACCCCAACCATTTAAGGTATTCAAGAGTTTGATTGTCAATGTTAGAAAATTTACCTGTGCCGTTTTCTTTAAGAGTACCCCCCTTAATGTTCTTCCCCTCTGAATTGCCCCACAAACGTGGGAGCATTTGATAAATTATGTTTTTAGCCATATTTGGATTGGTCTGTATGTGAAAAAAGATTGACTGAAAAATGTCTTTTCAGTCAATCTCATAGGCACAAATTTTATGCCGATTTCAGATGTCAGGACAGGGTCTGACATAATTTTTTCATCCTTACAAAACGGAAGACTGAGCCTTTATCTTGGCTTTGAAATCTTTTGGAAGTTTCTCTGTGGAATCAAATACAGAATACATCTCATCAAGATTGATTTCATTCAGATATATGGCGGCATTTGCAGGGTTCTCCGTAATGTAACTTGAGCACTGGGCAACCTTGAGGAAAGGTATAGGAAGAAGTACATAACTATCTACATTGCTTCCATATACGAGCTTGACCTCAGGAGTTATGGCTGCCATTCTGCCAAGAAGTCCCTTCTTGCCATCAAGCAACTTCCTGTCCTGCCCTTCTGCAAAAATACATTCCACTGTCACCTCTTCTGTGGCTGCCATTTCAGGAACGAATACAGTGGCAGAAAGTTCCCTTCCATTGTACTGCCATTCGCCATCTTTTGCTAAATAAGCGTATGGGACTGCTACACCGTTTACGCGGATTTCAGCAGGAGGAAGGATGTCATCGAATACCACCTTGATTCTTCTTGCAGGCTCAGCCCCTTCGAATGAACCTTCACGTGGAGA
>JBJEBO010000039.1:0-4543 GCA_051870155.1 Candidatus Cryptobacteroides sp. | reverse complement strand
CACCTCGCACACCATAGAGGGCCGTAGCAGTTGCATCCTTGAGAACGGAGAAGCTGGCAATGTCGTTCACATCCACAAGGTCGAGACTACGCTCAATTCCGTCAACCAATACAAGCGGAGACCTTGACTCTGCATTGAGTGAGCTGATACCGCGGATCCAGAACTGTGAGCCTTCTCCCGGTTCTCCTGAACTTTGTACAGAAATGACACCCGCAACCTGTCCTGCAAGACTACTACTAAGTTGTGATGTAGGAAGTTTCAGGTTCTCGATCTGTGGAGTTGAAATGGCACCGATGACAGATTCTTTTTTCTGTGTACCGAAAGCCACGGTCACCACTTCGCTGAGCAATTCTGAAGACTCCTTAAGTACAAAATCTACAACAGTCTGTTGGTCCACGACTATTTCTTGAGGATCATATCCCAACACGGAACAAACGAGAATAACAGGTTTGTCTGACCTGAAAGTGATTTCATACTTTCCGTCGACGTCCGTTGTAACACCTACGGTAGCATCTTTGACATACACACCGGCTCCTATTACTGGTTCATTGAATGTTGCATCAATGACCGTTCCGGTAATTGTTTTTTTTGTGCCAGTCTGCGCTGATGCCGTCCACGAGGAACCGACTGACAGAAGCATCGCAGCCATTAGCCCGCAAAGGCAAACTGCGAAATACTTGCTTGATTTGTTAATTAAGTGTTTCATTGGCTATAAGTGTTAATATAGTTCCTATCTGAAAGGTATTTCCACCGATATTCCTTTTGAGGCATTTTTCCGATTACGCGCCCACAGCCAAGAGGCGTTGCCGGTTGTTTCCAAAACGAAACCCTCCGGTGCCTCCTTCATTTCAGGGAAAGGTCCGAAACGGACATCTACGGCATTGAATTTTTCTGCGCCCTTGATTTCCACCGAGCATTTCCCGAGCCATCTTTCGTGTCTGAAACTTATGTCAACTCTCCTGACATTGCCATCTTCATCAATAACAGGATAATCGCGGCACTCCATCTCATTCCACAACCAAGGGAGACGTGGTTTAATCACAAGATTACCATCCTTGCATTCCACTCCGACGACAAGTCTGAAGGCCTTCAAGACCTCGGACTCTTGTACAAGGTTACCTTCATCGCTTGGATTTTCCATTATTTCACGCCGTCCATTCTTATGCGTTCCGAAAGTATGGTCTAGACCGGATTCGTAATTGTCATAATTGAAACATTCATTCATCACAAATGGATTCCTCTCATACGACATCTGCTCTACAACCCCTCCGTCATATCCCAGACGAGCTATTCCTTCAAGGCATTTTGAATAGGTATTGACATCATCTGCCATCAAAGCAGCCTGAGTGAAGAATCCTTGTCCATATCCACACATCGTCTCATCGTGTCTTTCTCCCATTCCAGTCCATCCGGAGTTGCTCACGAATCCATATTTACGGAAATACTCCCCTTTTGCCATCCAATGCCTCAAGAGAGCATAGCTGGCATTGTGTACATCCGCAAACCGTCCGCAAATGCTGCTGCGTCCGGCATCATAATCCTGAATGTATGGCAACTGTCTGGTCCAATGCCAAATCGGCCAAGCGGTTCCATCCCAATCAGAAAGATCATAAGCCGTTCCTGTACGGCTATCAAAACCGTTGAACCAGCATCCTTTAGGGGCATAACTGAATTTGCCGTCGGAAACGAGGCTGGAAATTGCAGACTCTAATTTCCCGTGCATCCTGCGGACATTCTCAGCAACCTCCGTCTCACCTGAAGCCTCAGCCATTTCAGCTATCATTTCGAGGGCGACATACATTCCGTAATTTCCGAAAATGCTATATACCGTATATTTCACACTTGGATTTCCTGAAAGTTCAGAAATTGAAGGAAGCAAGCCTCCATAAGGAGAAACTGTAATAAGTGAGTCCACCCAACCCACGACCGGGCTGATTCCCCTGCAAAACTCTTTTCCGAGTTCCTTGTCTCTTTCATTGACCTGCCAAGCAGAGCATATAGCTGACAGAATCCAAGCGTTTCCATCAAGTTCAGCAGCATTGTGTGCTATATACGGACGATGGATTTCCCTTCCCCAATGATCTTTGAGATTAATGTGTTTTAGAAAATAACGGGCAACAAGCTTAGCATCATCAGAAAAACCCAAACGAGCAAGTTCCATTACGCCTCGTCCGCAATCTCTTGCCCACATTTGCTTGTAGTAGTTGGGTTTGCTGAGAGAGTCGGTGGAAGTGTGGAGGAAACCAGCACCGAATTTCGGATTCTCGCCATACTCCAATTTGCCGTGCATATCCTTGAGTGTCTCGGCAAAAATGGTACTTGCCTGCTCCGCGAATTGATCTCCGACAAAATGAACCCTCGGCACTATGACATCAGAAGCCTTGTCTGACGCTACTGATTTATTCCCGGCAAAAGCAGTAGTTGTAATGCCAGTCAAAATGACAGCAATCCATAGGGACAATCTCTTTTTTTTCATATTTCTTTGTTTTAGCAATAGTGTTATCACTTCATATTTAATGTATATGAGCGTACATTTTGCGCAAATGTATAAACATTTTTTAAAATACAAAAATAAAATCGCCCAATA
Organism: Candidatus Cryptobacteroides sp.; assembly: GCA_051870155.1. GTDB lineage: Bacteria > Bacteroidota > Bacteroidia > Bacteroidales > UBA932 > Cryptobacteroides. Next base: position 1,956 of record JBJEBO010000039.1, on the reverse strand, counting down.
ACTGCTAATTCTAGTGTTATTGGGCGATTTTTGACATGCACCAAAGCAATATCGATTTCCTGAATCGTTTATCTATTGCTCGACATTTTTATTAACCATTCTTTTTACATTTATATGTGTCAACAAATTTAGAACATAATTTAATATTCTGCAAATAAAAATCAATTAATTTTGATTATATGATTGTAAACAATCTCTTCGGATGACTTTCCAATCATTATATCAAATTCTCCTGGTTCAACGACATATTTCATATCTTCATCATATAAGCCGAGTTCACGAATCGGAACGGATAGGCTGATTTCCTCATAACCACCTGGACGCACATTGACTTTATGGAATGCCTTAAGTTGTTTCACAGGTGTCGCAGTTGAACTAACTAGATCATTGACATACAATTGGACTACTTCCTTGCCTTCGACTTTTCCGGTATTCTTCACCTTCAGTTTGACGACAAGGGTGTCGGATTCGGTGAACTCAGTCTTGTTGAAGCTGATGTCACTATATTCGAAGTCCGTATAACTCAAGCCAAATCCAAAAGGCCACAAAGCTGTTGGAACATCAAAAATATAATGACCTTCAGGCTGCTCCAGGGTGCCCCCCTTCCCAAAATGGCCTCTGTCCGTAGGCAACCAGTTGTAATAGCACGGAGTGTTACCGGTACTTCTCGGGAATGAAACGTTAAGCTTTCCTGATGGATTGACCTTTCCAGAAAGCACATCGGCCATCGCATCACCCTGCTTTTCTCCTCCATACCATTGAACAAGAATGGCATCTACATTTTTTTCAAGCCAAGAAAGGACAAGAGGTTTTCCTGAAATGAATACAGCAACAATCGGTTTGTTTAGTTTCTTCAATTCTTTGAGCAAATCAAGCTGTACACCAGGCAGTTCCAATGATGAAAGATCAAACCCTTCTCCGCAAGTGACATTCTTTGGACCACGGGCAAGATAAGTACTTCTTGTTCCGATTGCTACAATAATCAGGTCACTATGTTTTGCTGCCTTTATTGCCTCCTTGAATCCGGACTTATCCTGGCTCCACCAATCGCAACCCTGGGCATAATTAATTTTCACATCGGTTCCGAACCGGTCACATATACCTTCATATAGGTCAGTCCCATATTCGCTATCCCTTGCAGGCCACGAATAGTCACCGAACTGCGCGATTTTCGCATTTGGACCGATGACGGCTACGGATTTGTATCTATCCATATCCAGAGGAAGGATGTTGCCTGAGTTTTTCAGCAACACGATACTCTCATCCGCAACTTTCTTAGCAAGTCCGACTTTGTGGTCGTTATGTACGACTTCACGCGCATCAATCGTCGGATCGTAAGGGGCATCGAAAAGTCCGAGTTCGAATTTGGCTTTCAGAATCCTCCTTACTGCCCTGTCTATATAGCTGACATCCAACTCACCGGATTCAGCCATCTTGCCGATATACTGATATTCATAACAATTATCCACGTTCAAATCCAGACCCGCCTTCAAGGCTTTTGCCCCCGCCTCCGCAAGGGAGTTGACAGATTTATGGAAAGTATAAAGATGCTTAACTGATCCCCAGTCTGAATATGCATAGCCTTTGAATCCCAGCTCTCCGCGCAAAATATCGGTCATATAATATGAGGAGCCGACAGTAGCGACGCCGTCATAAGAACTGTAGCAGGACATCAGACTCTTTGGATTCAGCCTTTCGATGACCTTTTTGAAAGGATACATATAATATGTTCTCAGTTCCCTTTCACCACCGCTGACATTGGCGCAGTTAAGTCCGCCTGTCGGGGACCCGTGTGCCAGGAAGTGCTTTGGTGTACAGGTGATTCCGTGATAGTCATAACCTTTCATAAATCCAGTAGCAATTTCTGCAACCAGGTACGGATCTTCTCCGAAGGTTTCCTCAACCCGTCCCCATCTCAGCTCCCTCGCCAAGTCGAGAACAGGGGAGAGGATTTGG
>JBJEBO010000038.1:0-4543 GCA_051870155.1 Candidatus Cryptobacteroides sp. | reverse complement strand
AGCTGCCGCCCAGATTGAGGCTCAGGACCCTGCCACCTGCGCTATTTGGTGGTAAATTAACATTGACTCAAAATGAAACAAACGATATGCATTCTCCTCGCCCTGATGCTTTTCAGCGGCAGTTCCTTTGCAAAAGAAAAGGGAGGAAAGAATTATGTCATAGGTTTTTACAATCTTGAAAACCTCTTTGACATTTATGATGATCCGGTCAAGAACGACGAGGAGTTCCTGCCGGAAGGACGCAACAAATGGACTGAAGCCAAATATCAGAAGAAACTTCAGAATATGGCTAAGGTCATCAGGGCTATGAAAGATGACAATGGATGCTGGCACACCATTCTCGGAGTTGCCGAGATTGAAAACCGTCTTGTTCTCGAAGACCTTGTATCTGATTCCCAAATAGCTGAAGCAAATTATCAGATAGTCCATTACGACGGTCCGGACAGACGAGGGGTTGATGTCGCCCTGCTTTACAAACCGGAGCAGTTCACTTTCATCGAGAGCGAGTCCATTCCTTATACCTTCGAAGGCAGCAGCATTGATTTCGTAATGACGAAGGATCAGCAGGAATATTTCAAGACCCGTGACGTACTTATGGTCCGTGGCCTCATTGATGGAGAGCAGGTGGCAGTCTATGTCGCCCATCTCCCTTCACGTGCTGGCGACAAGAAGGGAAGTAACCAACTTAGGGACCGTGGCGCGGAGATCATCTACAATCACGCAATGGAACTCCAGAAAAAATACCCTGGAATCAAGATCATCTGTATGGGAGATATGAACGACAATCCTACCGATCCGAGTATGGCAGAATATCTCCACGGACGTGAGACTCTTGGAGAAGTCGGAGATGAGGATTTCTTCTCCCCATTCCTTTCTATGCTAAAGGCCGGCTTCGGCTCCCTCTGCTATCAGGGAGTTTGGAGCATCTATGACCTCATCCTTGTGAACAATGCCCTTGCAAATGCTCCGGACGGAGGTCTCAAGATTCGTCAAATCAGCAAGAAAGGCTATTACGGACGAGTATTCCAACAGCCGTTTATGACCACCCAGAAAGGTCAGTATAAAGGTTATCCGTTCAGAACATTCTCCAACGGATCGTTCATCGGGGGCTATAGTGACCACTATCCTACATATATTGTAATATCCAAGTGATTATGTATAAAAAACTATTAACAATAGTTCTTGCGACCCTGCTGCCTCTGTGCGCAATCGCCCAGAACTTGCCCGGAGGAATGACGGGAACAGTCGTCAACCGCTCCGGACGAATCCCGGTGGCAAATGCAAGGCTTACAGTCTCGCTCTCGGGAGAGCAGATCGCTTCCGTTCTATCGGACGATAACGGAAAATTTCTCGTGGAGAATCTTCCTGACGGCATCTATGACGTGAAAGTTTCCGCACCTGGTTTTGTGGAGGCTAATGTGAATGTTACGGTCGAGGGTTATGTCAAAGATCTCATTTTCATAGGTCTTTCCCTTGAGGTTAACGCCACGGATGTGGATGCTTCCAATTTTGCCGAGTTTGATATGGACGATTCCGGCTTCGAGGATTCTCCTTCAATCCTTTTCGGCAGCAATGACCCTTTCAACAACATTGCAAGTTATGGCTGGAGCGCAATCCGCTTCAAGAACAGAGGCTATACAAGCGAGTCCCAGGACGTTCTGCTTAGCGGAATCAGAATGAACGATGCCATCACAGGTTATTCCCCTTATTCCCTGTGGAGCGGTCTGAACGAGGCTATGAGAAGCAAGGAGACCACCATAGGCAATGAGGTGTCCGACAATTCATTCGGAGGATATAACGGTGTGACGGACATCGCTGCCAATCCGGCTTCCGTGCGTCCGGGATGGCGTTTCAGCGTACTTTCCAACAGTGCTCTCTATCGCCTCCGCCTTATGGCAAACTATGCTTCAGGTGAACTTGACAACGGATGGTCTTATGCATTTAATGTCAGTGCCCGTCTTGGAGGAAACGATTGGGTAAAAGGAGTTTATTATCGCAATTTCGCATATTATGCAGGTGTGGAGAAGAAATTCGGGGACCAGCATAAGCTATCTCTCGTAACATTCGCCGCCCCAGGACAGAGAGGTGCGCAGAATGCATCCACACAGGAGGTTTATGACCTTATGGGAGATAATATGTACAACTCCAACTGGGGCTACCAGAACGGAAAGGTACGCAACTCCCGTGTCCGCAAGACCTTCGAACCTGTCACTTTCCTCAAATACACCGCAAATCCGACTGATGATTTCGAAGTGGCTGCTACGGTACTTTGGAGAACCGGAAAGAACGGCTACACGGCGCTTGACTGGTATGACACCGCAGACCCGCGTCCTGACTACTACCGCAATCTCCCGAGCTATTTCTGGATGGACAACGACGACTACAACAGGAATAATTTCGAGAAATATGCCTGGGCGAAGGATGCCTGGACGAATCAGATTCCGGAATATACCCATCTCAATTGGGACCGTCTCTACAATGTGAACTACAACAATGTGGATGACAAGTATGACGCAAATCTCCGCCGTTCAAAATATGCCTTGGAGGAAAGGCGTGTTGACCAGAATGATGTGAACGTATCGGCCAATTTCAAATGGTTCGCAAGTCCGATTTTTACCCTCACCGGAGGTGCCAATTTCAAATGGAACCGCACGGAATATTATAAAAAGGTGGATGACCTCCTCGGAGGTGATTATTACGTGAACATCGACCAGTTTGCGGAGCGTGATTTTGCATCATCCTCTTATCTCATCCAGAATGATCTCGACTATTATCTAGCCAATGGAAGTGCTCAGATGCTTTCCAAAGGAGACAAATACGGATATGACTATTATGCTCATGTTCGCAACGCGGGAATCTGGGCAAACGGAGCATTCAGCGTCGGAGGTTTCAAAGCGAACATCGCCCTTGAAGGTGGTTATTCTTCATTCTGGAGGGAGGGTCTCGTCAGGAAAGGACTCTTTGCCGGATTGAATGATGACGGCACACCAATAGTCATTGATGGACAGATGCTTACGACTTATGATCCTAAGACCGGTGAGGCAATCACTTCCAAAGGCAAGTCAAAGGTATCTTCGTTCTTCACCTATTCGGCAAAATTGGGACTCCAGTACCATTTTGTGGGAGGACATAGGATTTATGCGAATGCAGGCTATTTCAACGATGCTCCTACATTCGCCCAGTCATTCATCTCGCCGAGGACAAGGAACTCCTTGATTCCGAACCTCACGACACAGAAGACGATTTCCACCGATATCAACTACCAATATAGCAACAACGGCTATGACTTCCGCATCAGCGGATTCTGGACCAAGATAATGGACCAGACCGATATGATGAGTTTCTATGACGATTCACAGAACTCTTTCGTCAACTTCGCGATGAGCGGAATCGACCAGCGCCATATGGGTATCGAACTCGGTTTCAAGGTGCCGTTCTTCCTACAGGGACTATCTCTTGAGGGAGCCCTCAGCTGGGGAGAATATATCTACACCTCCACTCCGAGGATGACGATGACCATCGATAACAGCGCCGCTGTGGTATATGACAACGAGCCTGTTCCATATTGGGCGGTCTCTCCTGTATTCAAGAAAAACATAATCGACGGAACCGCCGTTTATGAGACAGACCTCAATGGAAACTATATCCAGGAGGGCACCGTGAAACATTATGTTCCTTCCACTCCTCAGCTTGCCGCAGACCTCGGCTTCAATTACAGGACGCGCTCATATTGGTTCTTTGAGATTAACGGACAGTTCTTTGCAAATTCATATCTTGATATGAACCCTCTTTACAGGACTGATATCGTTGTCGCCGGGCCTGACGGAAAAATTACGGCTGCCGAAGTCGAAGACCTTACTGCCCAGGAGAAATTCGCTCCGGCCTTCCTACTGAATGCAAGCATTGGAAAGTCTTGGTACATCGACCGTAAATACAACTTCGGTTTCTCGCTCAATGTCCAGAATATCACCAACAGAAGGAATGTTAAAACAGGAGGATATGAGGGCACAAGACTCATAGACAGCAAGAGTTGTGAGAGGTACTATAAGTTCGACTCCAAATATTTCTATATGCCTGGAATCAACTATATGCTGAACCTTTATTTCCGCTTCTAATGTCATTCGACCGAGGGACAATGTCATTTCGACCGACATTGTCATTTCGACCGAGCGACATTGTTATTTCAACCGACATTGTCATTTCGACCGAGCGACATTGTTATTTCAACCGACATTGTCATTTCGACCGAGCGAAGCGAGTGGAGAAATCTAATAAAAAACAAAAACAATGAAACCCAAATACATAATAACCGCCGCCCTCTCTCTTCTCCTGGCGACAGCCTGCGAAGAATTCCAGCCGGTTTTTACGAAGCCGCAGACTCCTGAATATCAGGACCCTGTGATAATGAAGGCGAACACCACCATAGAGGAAGTAAAGGCTATGTACAAAGCCAACAATAGCAAACCGGTCACGATTACCGGCAATGTCATAATTGCAGGCAAGGTGACGACTTCCGACCGTGTTGGCAACCTCTACAAGAGCC
>JBJEBO010000037.1:0-4625 GCA_051870155.1 Candidatus Cryptobacteroides sp. | reverse complement strand
ATCTTGACAAGACGTTGAAGGACCAGTTGGAGATTTTCAACAACAAGGAGAATATCCGTATGACATATATAGGACTCGCGGGAGCAAGGGTTATGGCTCCTAAGCCTCAGCTCATAAGGGTGTTCGTCAACCTTTTGAGCAATGCTGTCCAGGCAGTCGAAATCCAACGGAGGGAGATTGCCGGAGAGGATGCCGTCCTGCCGGAGGGGCAGATTGTCATAAGTCTGAGAAACAGTGTGAAAGAAGGATTCTATGATATTGTGTTCGAGGATAACGGACCTGGTGTGAGCGAGGAGAACCTATCCAAACTCTTCACCCCTAATTTCACTACCAAGTCTGCCGGAACAGGTTTGGGTCTTGCCATCAGCCGCAACATTGTCGAGAAATGTGGCGGAGAAATCACCTATAAAAAATCATTCGCCCTCAAGGGTGCCTGCTTCACAGTGCGTATTCCCAAGAAGGCGTGATGATATTCTTTAATATATTTCGTTTATAGCACGTAGTCCCTGACATCCTGTGCAGTGATTCTGCCTCCGGAAAGGATTAGAAGCCTTTCGACTACGTTCCTGAGTTCACGGATGTTTCCCGTCCAGGACTTTTCTACAAGAAGTTGCATCGCGTCAGCATCAACAGCGCGTTTTGGCATCGCAGTTTCTGAACAGATCTGATTGATGAAATAATCCACAAGAAGAGGAATATCGCTCTTCCTCTCGTCAAGAGAAGGAACATTGATTACGATTACGCTGAGCCTGTGGTAGAGGTCCTCCCTGAAATTGCCTTTCTCGATTTCTTGTCTGAGATTCTTGTTGGTAGCTGCCAGCACCCTTACATCCACCTGGATGTCCTTGTCGCTGCCCACCCTTGAGAGCTTCTTCTCCTGAAGTACCCTTAGCACCTTGGCCTGGGCTGCAAGCGACATATCTCCAATCTCATCGAGGAATAGCGTGCCTCCGTCTGCCTGTTCGAATTTACCCTTGTGCTGCTTCACCGCTGAGGTGAACGCTCCCTTTTCGTGGCCGAAAAGTTCGCTCTCTATGAGTTCTGACGGGATGGCTGCGCAGTTCACCTCCACATAAGGCATCTGCGCCCTGTTGCTGCTCTGATGCAGGCTCCTTGCCACCAGTTCCTTTCCGGTTCCGTTGGCTCCGGTGATGAGCACCCTCGCGTCGGTAGGCGCTACCTTCTCAATCATTTCTCTGATATGGACGATTGGGGCTGATTCTCCAATCATCTCCTGTCCATATACCTTCTTCTTCAGAATTTTTGTCTCCTTCACCAAAGACACCTTTTCGGTGGCATTCTTGATGGTGATAAGTATTCTGTTGAGGTCCAATGGCTTCTGAATGAAATCGAATGCTCCTTTCTTGATGCTTTCAACAGCCGTGTCTATGTCTCCGTGACCAGAAATCATCACTACTGCGGCATCTGAACCGCCCTGTATAAGATGGTCGAGGACTTCCATCCCGTCCATTTCAGGCATCTTGATGTCACAGAAAATCACGCTGTATTTTTCTTTTGAGGCCATATCGAGACCCACGACTCCATTCTCGGCAACATCGGTCTCATAGCCTTCGTCCATCAGGATTTCCTTGAGGGAATTGCGGATGGCACGCTCGTCATCAATGATAAGAATCTTCATCTTCAGGCTATTTTTGTCTCATAAATATCTGCACCGGGCATCCGCAAAGGTCGAATTTCGAGCGGAGCTTGTTTTCCAGGAAACGACGGTAAGGCTCCTTGATATATTGTGGAAGGTTGCAGAAGAACGCAAATGACGGCGATGCCGTAGGAAGTTGCGTTACATATTTGATTTTGATGTATTTACCTTTCCAGGCAGGTGGAGGGTAATTCTCGATTTCCGGAAGCATAGCTTCGTTGAGTACAGATGTGGAAATCTTGGTTGAGTAATTCTTGTAAACCCTCGCAGCCGCATTCAGCACGTCCATAATCCTCTGCTTGTTGATTACAGAAGTAAAAATAATCGGAATGTCGTTGAACGGGGCAAGTCTTTCCTTGATTGCCTCGGTGTATTCCTTCATAGTGTTGCTGTCCTTTTCGATGAGGTCCCATTTGTTTACAACCACCACACAGCCCTTGCGGTTGCGTGCTATAAGGTTGAATATGCTCATATCCTGGGCCTCAATGCCTGTCTGGGCATCAACCATAAGGATGCATACATCGGAATGTTCGATGGCGCGGATGGACCTCATTACGGAATAGAACTCCAGGTCTTCGTGAACTTTGGTCTTTCTGCGCATTCCTGCGGTGTCCACGAGCATAAACTCGTGACCGAACTTATTGTAATAACTTGAGATTGAATCTCTTGTGGTTCCTGCAACAGGAGTTACAATGTTTCTTTCTGTACCGAGGAGGGCGTTGGTGAGGGATGATTTTCCCACATTCGGTTTGCCCACGATGGTAATATGCGGAAGATCCGGATGTTCGTCAATATCAGCTGTAGTGTCTTCCGGAAGAAGTCTCACGATCTCGTCGAGAAGGTCACCGGTGCCGCCTCCGTTAGCTGATGAGATGCTCCAAACTTCCCCAAGTCCGAGGGAATAGAACTGATATGCATCGTACATCTTGTCTCCGGTATCCACCTTGTTGACTGCAAGAACCACCGGTTTGCCGCTCCTGCGCAGCAAATCGGCGATTTCTTCGTCATAGTCGGTTATTCCTGTCTGGGCTTCCACCATAAAAAGCACGAGGTCCGCCTCTTCAATCGCAAGGACCACCTGCTTGCGTATCTCCTCTTCGAATACATCGTCCGAATTGGATGTATATCCTCCGGTGTCCACCACCGAAAATTCTGTACCGCACCATTCACATTTTCCATAATGGCGGTCTCTCGTCACACCTGCCGTCTCATCGACGATCGCCTGTCTCATTCCCACGAGACGGTTGAATAAGGTGGATTTGCCCACATTGGGCCTTCCTACAATTGCTACAAGGCTCATTTCAGTTCAAATTTCTCTCTTTAAGGTCGCATCCGCCACACGTACCACAGGCAGAACTGTCACAAGTGACGTTCCCGCCCTTCTTGTTGCCCCAGAGGCGCATTTCCTCCTCCTTTGCGCACCGGATGCCCCTTTTGCGCATCTCTTTGTTGTTGCTGATTTCCGTCTCCGGAAATTTGCCGTCTTTACGGAAAATGATGTTGAAACACATTCCGATAACACAAAGACCCACAAGAAGGAGGGCTGCAACAAAGATTTCCATAGTAATGTCTATTAATTGATAAAGCCCGGGCTGATAGGCTCGTAATTGTAAACTTTCTCAATAATGTCAGCAAACACTTCAGCCATTGAGAGGACGGTAATTTTGCTCTTGTCCTTCCCAGGGTCTGAACTGAGCGGAATGGTGTCTGATACAATCACTTCCTCAAGCGCTGATTCGGCTATTCTTTCGTATGCCGGACCTGAGAATACAGCGTGTGTTGCACAAGCCCTTACGCTTATCGCGCCCATTTCCTTGAGCACGTTGGCAGCTTTTGTAAGGGTTCCGGCCGTGTCGATCATATCATCGACGATGATGACGTTCTTGCCCACTACGTCACCGATTGCCGTGATTGAGCCTACCACATTCGCTCTTTCACGCGATTTGTGGCAGATGATAACAGGACATTGCAAATACCGTGCATAAGCATTTGCCCTTTTCGCACCGCCCATATCCGGAGCTGCGATAGCAAGATTCTCCACATTCAGATCCCTCAGGTATGGAAGGAATACAGCGCTTGCATATACGTGATCCACAGGGAAGTCGAAGAATCCCTGGATCTGGTCTGCGTGGAGGTCACAGGTCATCACCCTGTCGCATCCTGCCGCGTGGAGGACATTGGCCACAAGTTTGGCTCCGATGGATACCCTCGGTTTGTCTTTCCTGTCCTGCCTTGCCCATCCGAAATACGGCATTACGGCAATCACCTTGTGGGCTGATGCCCTTTTGGCTGCATCTATCATCAACAGAAGTTCGAAAAGATTGTCAACAGGAGGGAATGTGGACTGTACGATGAATACCGTAGCTCCCCTGACGCTTTCGTTGAAAGACGGCTGGAATTCCCCATCGCTGAAGGTGAGCACATCTGAGGCTCCGAGTTCGATTCTCATAGCCTTTGCCACCTTTTCAGCGAAGCTTTTGGACGCCCTGCAGGCAAACAATTTCATTTTGTGTTCGTTGTGCATTGTATTTTGTGTTTAGTTGTTGAGGCTTTCTTGGTTGTCGAGACCTTTGAGGACTGATTCTATGTAGTCAAGAATCTCTTCCTTGCCGAGTCCTGTTTCGGATGATGAAACGAAGACCGGAGGCAGTTCCTCCCACTGCTCCAAAAGGATGTTTTTGTTCTTCTCGACCTGGGCGGCAAGGGCGTTAGGTCCCAATTTGTCGCCTTTAGTGAATATGATGGAGAAAGGAATGCCCCCTTCTCCGAGTTCCGCAATGAAATCAAGGTCAATCTTTCCGATGTCGTGCCTTGAGTCTATAAGAACGAAAAGCAGGACCATCTCCTGCGAAAGATTGATGTAGTTGCGGATTGTCTGCTCCAGTTTTTGCCGGCTTGTCTTGGACATCTTTGCATATCCATAGCCCGGAAGGTCCACCAGATACCATTGCCTGTTTATAAGGAAATG
>JBJEBO010000036.1:0-4625 GCA_051870155.1 Candidatus Cryptobacteroides sp. | reverse complement strand
CGCTCACTGCGACTCCCACGCGTTTTCTCCCATAATCTATTCCTATAATCCTGTCCATTCCGGTGCAAAGGTAACATTTTATTATGGCAACGAAAAAGAAAGTTCAAAAAGTTGAGTCGCTGAGACTGGACTTGCTTGAAGACGGAACACATAAACTTCTTTGGTCCAAAAGGTTCACCAAGACCAGCCTGATTGTAACCGCGATTTCGGTATTCGTGGTAGTAGGAGCGCTTTTTTATGCCCTTATCGCCTATACTCCGCTCAGGACCACCATTCCAGGCTATCCAAACGCCCAGTCACGAAGGGCTGCAGTCCAGAATGCAATCAAGGCAGATTCCCTTGAAAGGATAATCGGAAGATGGGAATTGTATTCCGAGAATCTCAGGAGGGTACTTGCAGGGGAAGACCCGGTAAAAATCGACAGTATAGTCCGCGCGGCGGCCAACACCGACGTAATGGATATGGATCTTCTCAAGCAACGGGATTCCATCCTGAGACAGAACGTCCAGAAGGAAGAGCAGTTCGACCTTTCCACAAAAACCAAACGAATGCTTCCGATTGAGGGAATGCATTTCTTTACACCTCTTAAAGGCGTGATTTCCCAAGGATTTGACAAGGTCACTCATCCTTATGTGGATGTCACGGCCCCGGCTAATTCCGTAGTGATGGCGGTGCTTGACGGCACAGTAATCTTTGCCGGATGGAACGACGAGTCCGGCTACACTATCCAGATTCAACACGAAAACGACATAGTATCCATTTATAAACACAATAGCAAACTCCTGAAAAAGACAGGAGACAAGATTACGGCAGGAGCACCGGTTGCGATAGTGGGAGGTACCGGAGAATTGAGTACCGGCGACCATCTGCACTTTGAATTGTGGTATAAAGGCGAAGCAGTCAATCCTACCGATTACATCAATTTTTAGATGAGAAGAATTGCAATTTTGGGATCCACAGGATCCATCGGAAGACAGGCCCTCGATGTGATAGGACAGCATCCGGATATGTTCGAAGTGGAATTACTCACTGCCAACACAAGTTCTGAACTGCTTATCAGCCAGGCCATCCAATACAACGCTAACGCAGTGGTAATCTGCGACGAAAGCAAATACAAGGAAGTTGCAGATGCACTTCAACCACATTATATAAAGGTGTTCGCAGGTATGAAGTCGGTCTGTGATCTCGTAGCCGGGGACAATATCGACATCGTCCTCACGGCTATGGTTGGCTTCAGCGGCCTCGAATCAACAGTAGCGGCTATCAAGGCAGGAAAGACAATCGCCCTTGCGAACAAGGAAACCCTCGTGGCAGCCGGAAGCATTGTCACCAGGCTTGCTATGGAGAACCACGCGCCCATTTTGCCTGTAGATTCGGAACATTCAGCCATTTTCCAATGTCTGCAGGGAGCCGGAAATGCAAAAATCGAAAAGATTCATCTGACAGCATCAGGGGGACCTTTCCGCACTTGGGTAAGGGAGGACATAGCGAAGGCTGACAAATCCAAGGCGCTGAAGCACCCGAAATGGAATATGGGCAGCAAGATTACCATTGATTCCGCTACTATGATGAACAAGGGTCTTGAGATTATCGAGGCGAAATGGCTGTTCGGAGTGGAAGCGGAAAAAATCGAGGTAGTGGTGCACCCCCAGTCCATAATCCACTCTATGGTCGAATTCAGTGACGGTGCCGTAATCGCCCAATTGGGACATCCGGATATGAGGGAGCCGATTCAATATGCCCTCGGTTATCCTGATAGGCTTCCTCTCAACAACAAGAAGATAAATTTTGCAGAACTCGGCACTCTGACATTCTATGAAGCCGACAGAGAGAAATTCCCGGCATTGGGACTTGCCTACGAGGCAATCGCCAAAGGAGGCAATATGCCTTGCATTATGAATGCTGCCAATGAAGCAGCCGTTGCCGCATATTTGAAAGACCAGATTGGATTCTACGATATAACTGACGTGATTGAAAGATGTATGGCTGGTGCGGATTTTGTAGGGAAGCCGAGTCTCGATGACATTTTCGAAACAAACCGCACGGCATTCGCCAAAGCGGAGGGAATCATCAGACAAATAAGGAAATAGACAATATGGTAGTTCTACTGAAGATAATACAAGTGATTCTTGCCATTTCGTTGCTGATACTCATCCACGAACTCGGGCATTTCACATTTGCAAAGATTTTCAAAATACGGGTGGAGAAATTCTACCTGTTTTTTGACATCGGAGGGAAAGCCCTTTTCAAGTTCAAACCCAAGAATTCAGACACGGAATATGGCATAGGATGGCTTCCGTTGGGAGGTTACTGCAAGATTTCGGGAATGATTGATGAATCTATGGATACCGAATCCCTTAAGCAGGAACCGAAGCCTTGGGAAATGAGAACAAAACCGGCCTGGCAGAGACTCCTCGTTATGGCTGGCGGTGTCCTCTACAATTTCATTTTCGCAATCCTGCTGTACATATCGATTCTTGCCATTTGGGGAGAAAGTTATATAAGCAACGAAGGCAATGACATCTATGTCAATGAACTTGCTTACGATATGGGCTTCCGTTCAGGGGACCACATCATAAGGTTTGACGATTATGTTCCGGAAAAATTCGGGATGCTCCAGGCTGATATGGCAAGGCAGACCGCAAGCAAAGCTACAGTCCTCAGAAACGGGGACACTCTCGATATCTATCTGGACCAGAGCAGGATAGGTGAAGTTCTCAATACTCCCGGGATGTTCGATCTCGCCGTTCCTTTCGTGATTGACACCATCCCTCCTGTATCTCCAAATTACGGGTCGGCACTTTCCAAAGGAGACCGGATTATATGTATAGATGGCAACAGTGTGGCCTATGTCCAGGATTCAAGGAAAATCCTGTCGTCATTCGCAGGCAAGGAAGTTCCTGTGACGGTGGTCAGGGATGAAGACACCCTTGCAATGGAGCTCCAGGTGGATAGCACGGGAAGGCTCGGGGTTTACACAGATTATCCGGAATTCAAGACAAAGGAATACGGTGTATTTGAAGCAATCCCTGCAGGACTAAAACTGACGTTCAGCACAATCGGAGGCTATCTTCAGGACCTTAAATTGGTGTTCACCCCAAGTACCGAGGCCTACAAATCCGTCGGAAGTTTCATCTCCATTGGACAGATATTCCCGGCAAAATGGAATTGGTACCAGTTCATAAACATCCTTGCACTACTTTCCATTATGCTCGGAGTGATGAACCTGATTCCTATTCCAGGACTTGACGGAGGACATATCGTTTTCCTCCTATATGAAATGATAACAAGGAGAAAACCGGGAGAAAAATTCCTTATAGCTGCACAAGCTATAGGAATGATTCTGCTCTTGGGATTGATGATCCTTGCATTCGGCAATGATATAATGCGTCTCATCAGATAAAACATAAACAATTCAACAATAAATACTTGGCATTGATAAAACTTTATAAAGTCCACATAATATGAAACATTTTGCCACTCTGGCCTTGATGGCCGCCATCTTGTTGTCCTTCACTTCCTGCAAGGACGGTTCCGCAAAAAAAGCCCTGCTTCCGAACATTAGCGGCAAAGCCGGTGAAGTCATAGTAGTCATCAACAAAGGCGACTGGGAAGGTGCCACAGGCAACACTGTAAGGGACATTCTTGCAGCGGATTGTCCGTTCCTTCCCCAAAGAGAACCTCTTTACACCCTTGTAAATGTTGCTCCTACCGCTTTTACAAATATTTTCCAGATCCATCGCAATATATTGATTTTCAATATAGATCCTAATGTAAGCAATCCTGGGACAGTCATCAAGAGCGATGTGTGGGCGGCTCCGCAATGCGTAATCTCCGTGAATGCACCGGACAGCGAGATAGCAGCCAAGGTGTTTGAAGAAAATGCAGACAGAATCAAAAATACTATAGAACAGGCAGAGAGGGACAGGGTAATCCAGAATGCAAAGAAATATGAGGAGCGCTCCCTTGCTCCGGTTGTTGCGGAAATGGTCGGCGGTTCCCCTCATTTCCCGTCAGGTTACCAGTTGAAAAAGAAGACTTCCGACTTTATATGGATTGCATACGTGACAACATACACCAACCAGGGAATCTTCGTATATAAATACCCGGCAAGCGGCAATGACGATTTCACAGTGGAGAAACTTATTGAGAAAAGAAACGAATTTCTGAAAAACAATGTTCCAGGAATGTTCGAGAATACTTATATGACTACAAGTCCGGTTGCGACTCCAAGTCTTGAGTATATAAAATACAAAGGAAGGGATTTTGCAGAGATCAGGGGCTATTGGGAAGTTTACAACGATTATATGGGAGGACCGTTCGTTTCACACGCCTTCTATAGCAAAGACGGCAAGGATATAATAGTGACGGAAGCTTTCGTCTATGCGCCAAAATATGATAAAAGGCACTATCTGCGTCAGGTTGAGTCACTTCTGTACTCATTCGAATGGCAATAATTATTATTTATTAAGAAATACTACAAAAATATTCAAAAATATTTTGTCTTATCGGAATAATTATATACCTTTGCACTCCCTTTCGATGGTTTCCGTCAATTAGGGAATGAGCTGGTGGGTTCGTATAACGGTTAGTACTCAAGATTTTCATTCTTGCAATAGGGGTTC
>JBJEBO010000035.1:0-4642 GCA_051870155.1 Candidatus Cryptobacteroides sp. | reverse complement strand
ACCTCCGCAGATGATGTGAGGCACAGTCTCTATGTCATACTCCGACATTATCGCCCCGCACACCGCCGTTTCACTCACGCGGTTGCGCACCAAATGCCTGCTCCAGGTCCCGTCCTTCTCCTTCCTGAACTCATACTCGTCCCTGTGGCAGGTCACATTTATATACTTTGGACTGAACTCCATAAACGGTCTGATACTCTCCACCAGCTCCGCCTTGCTCATCCCCTTCAGCGGCGGCACAATCTCCAACGACGGAAACGCCCCCTTACTCTCAGCCAAAATCTCACTAATTTTCATAATTTTTAGAAATTTCAAAGTCTATTGACCGCAAATTTACGAAAACTTTTGATATATTTGCAAAAGTCACAAGTTGACTAATAATTTTGCCTTAAGTTGACTAATAATATTTAAATATTTTGACTAAAAGAAATGGACTATCGTGAAAGAATAGCAGATAAATTATTGGCTGATAAGCTGAAAGGAATGGGAGCTGTCTTGATTGAAGGCGCTAAATGGTGTGGCAAGACAACTACTGGAGAACAACAGGCAGCTAGTATCCTATATATGGATAATCCCAAAGACCGAACCTCAAACATTCAAATGGCTCAAATGAATCCTGAAATCCTTTTGGATGGTCCGACTCCAAGACTGATAGATGAATGGCAGATTGCGCCGGAATTATGGGACACGGTTAGATTTGCCGTCGATCATAGGGATAAGGATGGGCAGTTCATACTGACAGGTTCTGTAACTCCTTTGTCAGGGAAAAACGAAGATAAGATACATCATTCAGGAACCGGGCGTATAGCCAGGCTGAGAATGAGACCGATGACTTTGTGGGAATCTGGAGATTCTAATGGCCAGATTAGCTTAAAGTCATTGTTCGATGGCAATTTGAAGATGTTTGGCAATTGCGAGACAGACATCAAAGACATAGCCTGGTTAATATGTCGTGGAGGATGGCCCAGAGCGGTGAATCAGGATAAAGACATTGCGCTTGGAAGGGCGTTTGATTACTATGACTCTGTTGTAAATGCTGATATCAAGGAGCCAGATGGAATTGAACGGAATCCGGAACGAGTAAAACTGCTGATGAGGTCTTATGCAAGGAACCAAGGGACACAGGTGTCCTTGAGCGCAATTTGCGCAGATATGAAGGCAAATGACAGTGTTTCGCTTGATGACAGGACTGTATATTCCTATCTCCAAGCTTTAAAGGGTATTTTCGTAGTGGAGGATGCTCCAGCGTGGAATCCCAATCTAAGATCAAAATCTGCTATCAGGACAAGCGATACAAGATATTTTACAGATCCTTCGATTGCTGTGGCATCACTTGGGATAGGACCTGATGACCTTCTAAATGACTTGAATACAATGGGGCTTTTTTTCGAATGTCTGTGTATGAGAGATCTGAGGGTGTATTCGCAGGTATTGGACGGCTCTGTTTACCACTATCGGGATTCTGATGGGCTTGAATGTGATGCTGTTGTGCATTTGCGCAATGGTTCTTTCGGATTGATAGAAATCAAACTCGGAGGTGAGGGCCTGATTGAGGATGGAGTCAAATCATTGTTGAAACTATCCAATAAACTCGACACCACGAAAATTAAGGTTCCATCATTTCTAATGGTCCTGACCGCCACGGGAAAATATGCCTTCAAACGAAAAGATGGCGTATGGGTAGTACCAATATCTTGCTTAAAGCCTTGATCCCCATTTTGGAAAAGTGCAAATCATTGCGAATTTACGAAAACTTTTTGTTCTTGTTTCAAAGATATTTCCTAACTTGCACAAAATATTGTAATGTTGCTATGACAAATGAATACCCTATAAAAGATAAAATCGAATATATCATTGCATTTATCAATGAATTCGGAAAGCGTTTCGGGTTAACTGATTCGCAGGCATATCGATATCTGAAGACATACGGGGCCATTAAAAACATAGACAAACATTATGGAGCTCTTCATACCCAAGATTTTCGTGGCAATGTAGAAGATGTAGCTGCTTATTGTCGTAGAATGGGAGGGAAAATTTGATGCATTTTGGAAAAGTGCGATATTTTGCCTGAGAATGCTTTGGAAAAGTGCAGAAATATGGGTATTTTTGCTTTGGAAAAATGCAAATCGTTATGTTGAAGAGAAAGATATCATCCTTTATCGAACATTTTTACGAGGTCAACAAAGGTGCTTTGCTCTTAGCAGGCGCCCGTCAGATAGGCAAAACATATTCTGTGCGTCAGTTTGCCAAGGAACATTTCAAAAGTTTCATTGAAATCAATTTCGAGGAAGCTCCTGAAGCTATTGAACTATTCTCCAACGCAAAGAATAGCTCTGATATTCTCCTGCGATTGTCGGCATTCACAAACCAACCGCTCATCAAGAATGATACTCTCATTTTCTTTGACGAGGTGCAGAAATGTCCGGAAATTGTAACGGCAATCAAATTCCTTGTCGATGACGGTAGATACCGCTATATAATGAGTGGGTCTCTACTTGGTGTGGAATTGAACAATCTCCGATCTGTCCCTGTTGGATATATGGACATAAAAGATATGTATCCTATGGATATTGAAGAGTTTATGTGGGCGGTCGGTGTAAATGAGACGGTCATTAATGCACTGAGGAACTCATTTGAAAGAGGGGTTCCAGTGGATGAGTTCGTACATAAGAAAATGATGGAAGTGTTCAGGCTTTATTTGATTGTTGGAGGTATGCCGGCTGCCGTAATGTCATATAAAGACAACAACAATCTCCAGGATGTGATGGAAAGCCAAAGAGAAATTATCAGACTTTATCGGAAGGATATATCACAATATGACGAGAAAAGACAGTTGAGGATAAAGGAAGTTTTCGACCTGATACCATCGGAACTTAATTCAAAAAGTAAAAGATTCTTCATAAAAAGTCTTAATGAAAAGGCTCGTGCCGAAATGTACCAGAACGAATTTCTGTGGCTGAAGGATGCGGGAGTTGGAATTCCGGTATATAATGTTGAGGAACCTAAATCACCTTTGAAACTTGCAAGTTCCAGAAATTTGTTCAAATTGTTCTCCAACGATGTAGGCCTATTGGCAAGTCAATATTCAGATGGTCTTCAGCTCAAAATTCTGACAGGAAATGATACAGTCAATTTCGGAGCTATTTATGAGAATGTTGTAGCCCAGGAACTTCTCGCACACGGTTTTGAAAATCTATACTACTATAACAGCAAGAAGATGGGAGAAGTTGACTTTGTCATAGAATATGATGGAAATGTATGTCCAATTGAAGTCAAGTCAGGAAAAGACTATACAAGGCATCGCGCCCTTCAAAATATCCTCAATTGTCCTGAATATACAATCCCGAGAGCCATAGTATTGTGCAATGACAATCTGTCAACCGATGGTACAGTTAGATACCTTCCTATTTATATGATGATGTTCATCCATAAAGACAAAAAGACCGACATCAAATTCAACTTGGACCTCAGTGGCTTGTAGAATCCTGCCCTAAGGTGACTGAAAATGCTCGCAACTCGGCGGAAAGTGCTAAAAATTATAGGATTCCGCAGTGTTGCGAATATTTTTTTATTAATTTTGTCTCTCGTAAAAACAGATTCGGTATATCTTTTATCAAAAAAAAGTAGATTTTCTGATAGATATCTTGGCCCAGAATCTTCATATATATGTGGGCAGTTCTACTGAAAAGTTTTTTGAAATAAGCAATTCGCGTAAAAAGCTACGGATAGGCCATCCTGTGTGGAGGTGATTTGATCTTCAAGGTTTCAAATTCTGGAAATCGGCAAATTTTTGGAGTGACTTCTGAATGCTGAAGATTTCCGTAGCTTTTTTTATGTGAGTTGTTTTGAACTTATATTTTTTTTAGTAAATTTGTTGTTTGTGAAGTTGCCTGCAAAAACAGGACCTTCACGGCTTTTACATATTACGAAAATATAAGTATCGTCACCGTATTCTGAAAATCGGCAAATTTAAGGAGTGACTCAGGTGACGGGACTCGTACCTTCCCATAGGTGCGAATCTTCTTTGTGTAGTCACAGGTGTTTGCCGATACCTCAGAATACATTGAAGGTTCGCACTTTTTGTGTTATGGATACGACTCGCAACGAACCGCAGATAAATACTTGCAAACCGCTTGCCAATGTGACAAACGGAAGCGAAGCTTATCCAAAAAGATGGATTGCGGTCCTTGTTCAAAGCAACTGTGAGAAGACTTCAGCGACGAAACTTAACAAATTGGGCTATGAAACCTGGATTCCGGTCAAAACCGAAATCCATAAATGGAGCGACCGTAAGAAAAAGATAGACAGGCTGATATTGCCGATGGTCCTCTTCGTCAGAATCTCCCCCAATGAAGAAAACTGGCTCAGAAACCAGAAATTTATCCTGAAACTACTCGCACTGCCAGGCAGCATCGAAGCCAAACGAAATTTTGCCTCCTCAATCCCGGACCAGCAACTTGAAGATTTCCGCTTTATGCTCGCGCATTCGGAAGACGAAGTCACCATCGAGACCGAACTTGAGGTAGGAATGAAGGTAAAACTCAAATCCGGTCCCTTTGCCGGAGCCACAGGTCACATCTGTAAAATCAAAAAGAACAAAAAAATCGTCCTCGGAATCCCAATCGGCTGCCTTGGGTATGCT
>JBJEBO010000034.1:0-4649 GCA_051870155.1 Candidatus Cryptobacteroides sp. | reverse complement strand
TTGGCCTTTCTTCTCTCGTTCAGATTTTTTGAAAACTTATTGGTATAATGATCTATAGCCTGACGCTCACTAACACCATAAGCCGAATAGAACTCCTGTTCCGACACATAGGTACTATCTGTTTTGAATGCAAAGACCTGAGGAATGTACCGTTTCAAGAATATTTCGAGTTGTCTGACATTTATGAATTTGGTTGAATCCTGAACAATTTTGGAAAGGAACTTTTCATACATCTGATAACCTCTGAGCTGTGATTTGCGATATGCAGATCCGGTAATCAGTACAGGATCAAGACGAATGCTGTCTTCCAGAACAAACATATCCGGATAGAGTCTCAACTGCCATTTGCTATCCCTCATTGAAGAAGGGATGATTATCTGGAACTCCAAATTTACCTTTCCATTTCTTTCAGCTACATTTCTGAAACGGGCAGTCACCTTGGCGGCTGCAAGTTGTTCAGTAGCCACCATTTCCCCCGTCTCCTCGTCTTTGATAGCCTTCATTATAATCATTTCCCTGCCGTCATCATCCATCACAGTAAGGGTGTCATTCTCAGGCATAGTCCCTTCCGGAATCTCAGGAAGATAATCAGGATCGTTCGTGAGGGCAATTTCCATATTGTCAGTTTGCCCGCTGGAAAGCTTTGAAAGTTTTCTGTGGGTGCCGCAGGAAACAACACAAAAGACAAATGTCACGACAAATACTGCGGATATTATCTCTTCTTTTTTCATTCCAATCATTTCCCTGAATTATAAAATGAACATAAGAGATATAGAAATCTCATCCAACTTCACAAAATACTTTGGACCGTTCTCCCTGACAACCATACAGTTGGGACAATGGTACAAAGTATGTTCAAATAAACGACCTCCCCAACCTCCTATTCCAAAATCTATATTGAAATGCGGAGTTACCATCAATGTATAACCAATGGACAAGCCACCGCCAACTCCTTTTCCTTCATCAATCGCATATCTCCAAATTCCAGTATTCTCATAATCGGAATACTGGACTTTGCATCCTATCCACATTCCGGAAAAAACATACCAGGGCCAGTACTTCGCTCCCACATAAGCCGTTGTCTCGCGGTCCATAATTTCAAGTCCCGACTGTTTCGTGAATTTGAAAGGATTGTATCTTGCTCCTGCTTCGACCGAAAAATGCCTGCTAGCGCTTACGGAGGCATTGAGGTTCACTGTCCCTAAATCAGCCCATTCGAGCAAATTCGTGGAGAATGCAAAATGCTGTGCCTTCGACAAGAAAGGTAAACAAATAAAACAAATGATTATCAAAAGTGTCCGGATTTTCATAACAAGGAACTAAACCTGATTGCAAAATTAGGCAATTCAGAATATATAAACAACATCGTATGTCAGCCACATATTATTCCAATGTCTTGTTTCCAAAGATGTCCATCAGACGGACAACCTGTGAGACAGTGCGGACGACATTTTTATATGCGACAACCTTGTCCATAGCTTCATCAAGAGTGACAGGTCCGGAAACGACAGGAAAAACGGCAGCGAATCCGGCTTCATTCAGGATAGAGACATCCTCCACGCCACCAGCAATCGCCACCACCGGAACATCTTGTTTCAAAGCCCTTCCGAGCACCCCGGAAGGAGTCTTTCCCATAGTAGTCTGTCTATCCATCCACCCCTCTCCGGTAATAACAAGATCGCATCCCTTTAGGGCTTCATCAAATCCTATTGCATCCAGCACCATATCCACTCCACTTTTCAGTTCGGCTCCAAGGAAGGCGAAAAACGCCCCTCCCATTCCTCCTGCGGCACCGCTGCCTGCAACATCGGCAATCTTCCGTCCGGAAAATGATTCCGTCACGGAAGCAAAGGATTTCATTCCCCTGTCAAGTTCCGCGACCATTCCGGAATCAGCCCCCTTTTGCGGAGCGAACACCACCGACGCACCGACAGGTCCGCAAAACGGTGTATCAACATCACAGGCTACCGTGAAACGACATTCGGAAAGGACCTCCGGAACAGACGATGAATCCACGGAGTAAATCCTTGAAAGATTACAGCCTTTTCCTTCGAGAGGATGACCGTCCGAATCGAGAAAACGAAAACCGAGAGCGGAAAGCATACCTGTACCACCGTCATTCGTAGCACTTCCGCCTATGCCAATAAGAAACTCCCGACAGCCTTTCCCGATTCTGAAAAATCTCCAATTTCCTTTTCCGAGGCGATTTCAGCCCCGGCGAGCCCAAAGATAGCAAAAGTCTGTCATTCTACGACACTCCTGTGCGAAGATGGTTGTCATCCAAATTTTGAGTTGAGGATAATTAGGACTATATTTGCATCCCTGTTAGATATTTGCAAGAATTTTTGCAAGATAAACACAATAAACCGATATGACAATAGGAATTTGCAGCGACCACGCAGGCTTCGACTACAAGTGCAAACTTGTAGATTTTTTGAAAGGTAAAGGATTTGAAGTCAAGGACTTCGGAACACATTCGACCGACAGTATGGATTATCCGGATGTGGCCCATCCGCTCGCGACCGCAGTGGAAAACGGCGATGTCGAAATTGGCATTGCAATGTGTGGCACCGGCAACGGTATGTCAATGGCACTGAACAAACATAGCGGAATCCGGGCCGGTCTTGCCTGGAATGAAGAAATCGCACGCCTCGTGAAGCAGCACAACAACGCCAACATACTTGTGATGCCTGCCAGGTTCATCACTTTCGAAGAGGTGCTGAAAATCACAGATATTTGGCTCAACACCGAATTCGAGGGCGGAAGACATTTGAACCGCATCAACAAGATCCCTTGTAAATAAAATGGAAGCTTTGGTTCTGAACAAGTTGACGGAAAGTCTCTCCCGTAATATCGAGGACTATCCGGATGGGATTATTATCCCCATTGACAAGCCATACAGATGGACATCGGCGGATGTAATCAGAAAGGTCAAATTTGCCGCCTTCAAACATTTCGGCAGCAAGAAATTGAAGGTTGGACACGCCGGTACGCTGGATCCTTTGGCTACCGGAGTGCTTCTAGTGTGCATCGGCAAGGCAACAAAACTCGCAGAAACCCTTCAGAGCCACGATAAAGAATATGTCGCAGGTATCACTTTCGGAGCCACAACCCCGTCATACGACCTTGAGAAAGAAATCGACAGATTCTTCCCTTGCGAAAGGGTCAGCAGAGAGAATATAGAAAATGCCCTCAAGAGTTTCATCGGGGAGAAGGAACAGGTGGCCCCGCTTTTCAGTGCAAAGTCTGTTGACGGAGTGAGGGCATACGAACTCGCAAGAAAGCTCCACAGGGAGGGCAAGATGCTTGACGATGCGGCAGCAGAACTCATACGAACGGCAAAAATCACAATCAGCGAAGCCGAATTGATTGACTTCCAGAAAGGAAAGGCAGTTGATTCATCCAATATCCCATCTTCGGCAATGGATGCGGAACCAAAGACCGACAACACACCGCACCGGGACGCATCATCAAGAATCAATGTTACGGACAATTCATCCTTGGGACTTCCAAGGGCGACAATCAGAATATCCTGCAGTAAAGGAACTTATATCAGAGCCTTCGCAAGAGACCTTGGCGAAGCCCTTGACACCGGAGCACATCTTGACAGCCTCTGCAGAACCCGCAGCGGCATTTTCCGTGTAGAAGACTCTCTCTCCGTCGAAGAGGTTCTAAACCTACTTGGTCTTGTAGTGGGTTGAGACCTTGCCTTTTGAAATGTTCATCAATTTCTTGGCGATGATTTTTCTCCTAATCGGAGCGACACGGTCAACAAAGAGATTTCCATCGAGATGGTCGAGCTCGTGCTGCACCATCCTGCATCCGAACTTATTAAATTCTTCTGTAACCTTCTCGAAATCTTCATTATAGTATTCAACCTTAATTTTGGAAGGACGACGCACGTCTGCATAAACTCCTGGAACACTTAAACATCCTTCCGAATAGTCGCAGGTCGCCTCGCTTTCTTCGAGCACGACAGGATTGATCATCGTTCGTTTGAAATCTTTCAGATAGTCATAAACCTCGACCATATCGGTGCCGTCAACAATCAGCACCCTGAGACTCACGCCTATCTGCGGAGCGGCAAGACCGCATCCATCGGCATCTTTCAGCGTTTCCTTCATATCGGCAATCAGCGCCGTAAGTTCCTCTTTTTTAGTAAGGTCAGCTTCAGCGGCCTTCTCCCGAAGTACCTCCTGACCATAAAGATATATTGGTCGTTTCATAATTTACCCTTAAGTTTCGCAAGTTCCAAATTTATATCTTCCATTTATTAACGGGGTTGGCGATCAAGGTAGCTCTGAAGGATAATGGCCGCGCTGATTCTGTCAACAGAAGCCTTATCCCTGCGGTCCTTCAATTTCATCCCTCCGTCTATCATTGCCCTGTGGGCAAGCACGGAAGTGAACCTTTCGTCCTCCATTTCAATTGGAATATCCGGAAAAGCCTTTTTCAATCTTGTAACGAAGCCCTTGACATCTGCCGCGGCCTCGGAAGGCTGCCCGTTCATATTGGTCGGATAACCTACCACAAACAATTTTACTTTCTCCTTTGAGCAGTAAGTTTCAAGATATTCTATTATCTTTGCAGAATGTACCGTTTCAAGGGCAGAAGCGAAGATTCCGAGGGGATCGCTCACTGCGACTCCC
>JBJEBO010000033.1:0-4651 GCA_051870155.1 Candidatus Cryptobacteroides sp. | reverse complement strand
GGTGGAGAGAAAAGATGCTTCGCTATATTCGCCTGACGGATATGAGGGCACCGCTGATTCAGATATCTCTGGCACGGAGCACGATGCTGTAAGATCGTATCTTGGAGAGGGCTATTGGCTGTGGAGTATGCCTACAAAGGAGATGTGGCAGGATATCATCAATAACTGCACTTGGACTTGGAAACCGGTGAAGAAAGTATCTGATGGAACCGCTTCCGAGGAGAATCTCGACTTCGATGCTTCTGTGTGGGAGGTAACAAAAAGGGATGATGACGACAAACTTGTCGGTATCATTTATTTCCCTGTCACCGGATACTCAGGTCTCGATGATAATGGAAATTATACAAAAGTCAACAAGGCCAGGTGCTGCTTCTGGTCGTCAACGCCTGCCAGCAATGTGGCTGGGGCAAATGAGAAGTCCTGGGCTTTTGTAACATCATATTATATTGATACAAGCGGAACAGGCAATGGTCATATGACTGACCCGGTGATGCAGGAGTGCGAGAGATACAACGGATATGCCATCAGACCGGTGCTATTGAAAAAGAGGAATTAAGGAATGAGAAAGATATTATTGCTTCTGACATTTGCTTGCCTGGTTTCCTGCGTATCCGGAGTTATGCAGGAAGAGAAGCGTATGCCTTTGGAGATTATGGCTGATGTGGCTGCATATAATCAGAATGTCAACGATTTATCCACCAAAGCTTCCATCAACAATGGTGTTTTCACTTCGTTTGCAATCGGTGACGACCTCGGGCTTTTTGCTGTGGATAAAGATGGCACGCTGGTAGCCGACAACTACAGATATGTCTTGCAGAAGACAGGCAATATTTATCGTGTGGACGCCTCAGGCAATGTCATAGCTTCTGATGTCTATTATGACCGGGATTATACCTATTTTGCCTACGCACCTTACAACAGCAGATATAATGGCTGCATATCAATAGATGAAATTGTTGAAAAATACAAGTCGGTCTATCCTGCATTATATGCCGACCAATCTACGCAGGAGAAATACAATGAGGCTGACCTTCTGGTATGCAAGACTCCGCAACAGTCGGGATTGACGCTCTATCTCTCTTTTACCCACGCGATGAGTCTGATGAAAATCTTCTACAACGGTGAGGACACAGACCTGACTGTTGAGCATCCTGTAAGCCTTTCGCAGATGTATAGGCCTGAGGGAGCGGTCACCTACAGTTATATATGCTTGCCAGAAAACGATGTAGAGGTTTATGGGACGGCTCTCTCAAAGCAGACGGATGAGGGAGAAGAAAGTGAGGTTAAATATTATTCCTATTGGCAGACGAATATCAATCTGGTGGAAAATCACTCGCTATATATATCCATATATTCCCAACCGACGGTGTCGTACAAGACGGCAGGCGTGGATATGGGTTTCCCTTCGGGATGTATATGGGCCAACCATAACCTCGGTGCGGAGTCCGCTTCCGATCTGTCCACCAGAGGGGGAGTGTGGTATGATGCAGACGGTAATCCCAAGACGGAACTTATGGAAAGTGAATTGCACTCCTGTTTCGACCGTGGCGACTATTATTCTTGGGGCGAACTGGTCACGAAATATGGCAAACCGGCTGTTTTGTTCAGTACGGAAGGCAGCAACATTGGAAGAATCAGCGCCACCGGAGACAGCTATAACGGCACGAATGCCGTGACTCCTCTTGTGGCCGGTTCCGACAAGGGATATTATCCGGAAACATATATTGACAGGAAATATACATACGCAGACATAGACGGAAACATCGCGGGTACGGAATATGACGTGGTGAGAAACAAACTCTGGAAGGGCGAATGGCGAATACCCAACGAGAACGAAATAGACGAGCTGATGAGAAACTGCGATATTGAAGTCTATGACTGGTACTATGAGGACAATGTGCGCTATGCCCAGTGGATTGCAGAAAAAGACGATGAAGGGAATTACGTCAACCTGCATCCGGACAACTCGGAGTTCTTTGGCACTGATGATGTGAGGCCTTATCGCTATTTGATCACAATATTCAAATTCACAAGCAAAATCAACGGCGAGGTTCTTTATTTCCCGGGTGGAACTTGGAGTGACTGGAGCATAGATATGTTGGCAACCAATTCCCGAAATTACCACGGACTCAAGACTGCTGCTAACTACAGTTCAGACTATGGCGGTATGTACTACTTTGCTTCTTCCGCATCTCACGACCATCACGACTGTTCGAGTTATATGGAAATGGAAACCTCGATAACGGTTGATTCGGTCACTGGAAAGATAATAAATGTGATTCCGGTAAGGAAAAGATCTTCGTATGTGGACAGTGAAGGCAATACCATCAACTTGGAAGGTCTCACCCAGAACGGACACCGATACACAGGGATGCTCATCAGGCCTGTATATGGAGGAAGAAACTGGAATATTAACACACCGACTCAAAGTTCCATAAGGATAAATGTTGAAGAACGATGAAGAAACTCCCATATATAATAATGTGTATTGTCCTCACGGCTTGCAGCTATGATTTGCATCTGCCATCGGAGCCTGCCGCAGAACAGGTTGTCAGGTTCGAGGTGACAGTCATAGACCAGCCGCAGACAAAAGGGATGGTGCTGGATGTCTATGACAACAGTATCACGAGGGACTTCAAGTCCGGCGATTCTTTCGGACTGTTCATAATTGACGCCAACGATGAGTTTGTGGATCTTATAGATGGCAAGAACGCCAAAAATATCAAAGTGACCACTCCGGACGGAAAAGCTTGGAATCTCAATTCCGACATCAAAGAGGTGGTGCATAAATTGGGCTACCGCTATGTGGCTTATTATCCTTATTCAGAAGCCTTTAACGATTGCTCCAGCACAGCCGGGATAGAGAATTTGCTGACCGCTCCTGACATCGACCAAAGCACGCAGGAGGCGACTGACTGGATGTACACCGATATTACAGCGCCGCAGACCAATGCCGTTACGGTTCTGGCGTTCAAACATCGTTATGCCAAGATAGAAATTTATAACTCGTTCACACAGGACAATAGCAACGACTGGTCCTCTGCATATAAATTCACCAAGACGGTGGATGAAAATGGCGTGGAGCGATATAGATATATCCTTGATGCCGAAAGTCCCCGGACATTGTCAATCAGCGGCAAATACTCCATTGGCAACGAACTAACCGGTATGAAAGAGTTTTCATACAAATGCAATGACATCATCATCGAAAACGGTCGCCATTCTATCGTATATAACTACAAGGTGGACGAAAGATGCGCCATTGACCTCGGTTTTCCATCGGGAATAAGGTGGAGTCCCATCAACCTCGGAACAGAGACTGATACCTATATGGATGAAGCAGCCATTTCTTCCATAGGCAATGTTCTTGGAAAAAGGCTTGCTTGGGGAGAACTCTTCGAGAAGAGCACGTATTCTTATGACACATATATAAATGATCCATATAACAGTGGAACTTCATTGCTTCCATCTGATATATCCGGAACGGTCTATGATCCTGTCAGCCAGTACTGGGGAGGACATTGGACATTGCCAAGTGTCGATGACTTGCAGGAGTTCATTGACAATACGGATCTGGTAGGTTCAGAGGAAGTTTACAGTGACGAACTTGGCAAAAATATCAACAAACTGACATTCAGAAGCAAAATCAATGGCAAGGAGATTATTTTTTTGACCAATGGATATGCTACAAATTCTTCAGTAGTAAGCAACTCGTACCTCTATTATATGTCGTCAACTCGTGCAGCTGCAGCTTATTGCACCGCGTTGACCAACAATCCTTCAATGAGGAAGTACAACAACTACCGTTATATTGGCTACAGTATCCGCCCAGTGCTTAAGGAACGATATATCTATTCATATACCGATAAGAAGAACATCATAGTCAGGCATATCGACGAACTTGCCGTTGATCTCGGTGTAACAAAGACAGTTACAGAAGTTATTGACGGCGTGTCCCAAGAGGTTACATACAAATTGTTATGGAGTCCGTTCAATTATGGAGTGGAGGCGAAGGTTGATTTGCAGACATATAACGGAGCACCTGTTGACGAGGATGTATTCATTGAAAAATGTAATGCAAATCCAGGTATGCGTTTGGCTTGGGGCGATACTGAAGAACCGGCGAAATTCAATAAAACCGATTATAACAAGAGTGCAATAGCCCAAAAATATGTGTGGGGAAGTTCATCTTTCACTGATACGGATGTCAGAGACTTGTTGGAGGAAGATGACATTGTGCGACTCAACTGGCCTGAAGGCTGGAGCATACCTACCGCCAAGGATTTTGAATTGCTTGTGGCGAATGTAACCATCACTTCAGAAACAATCAACGGCCGTACCTGGTTCCGACTTACTGGGGCAAACGGCAACTACATAATGATACCTGCAACCAGCTTTATAGATAATGCTGACAATACAGAAAAATGGGGATCTGACGCATATCTGCAAAGCAGCACCATCGGAACGGCAAACAACGAACCGAAACAATATGCCCTCAATCTCAGCGGCTCAACAGGAAAAGTCGTCGGTACAGCCGGTCGTGCGACAGGATTGATGGTCCGTCCGGTAAAATATGTCGTTGTAAAGTAATCTAAATCAAGTTTCGCAAATGATAATTAATTGGATATTCGAGGGTTGTGCAGTTTGCGAA
>JBJEBO010000032.1:0-4730 GCA_051870155.1 Candidatus Cryptobacteroides sp. | reverse complement strand
GATTCTTTCCCTCCTGTATCTGATTCCATTACAGGCGGGAACAGCTGTACCGAAAGGTCATTCTGTCTCCGGGACAGTTCTGGAGGCAGGAACGGGAGCACCGGGGGTAGGCGCCGCAGTGAGAATCGGGAAAGACTATCTTTGGACTATGGCGGACGCCGAAGGAAATTTCCGTTTCGACAATGTCGCACCCGGCAATTGGCAGATAGAGGCAAGTTGCCTGGGCTATGTGAACCAATCAGCGGAGATAACCGTAAAAGATGACGTTGAAGGCATAACCCTCATCCTGAAAGAGAGTTCCCTGGCACTTGACGAGGTGGTGGTAACCGCACAGAAGGCGAAGGACGGTCTGAGCACCTCGCATAACCTCGGAAGGGATGCCCTCAACCATCTCCAAATGTCCAATATGTCCGACATCTCGGCTCTTCTGCCGGGAGGAAAGACCATAAACCCGGATCTCACCGCCAACAACACCCTTTCACTCAGGGATGGAGGAACCACGGTAGGTAATGCCGCGTTCGGAACTGCCGTTGAAATCGATGGAGTACGCTTCGGCAACAACGCATCATTCTCAGAGCCGTCAGGAATAGGGACAAGAAGTGTGGCTGTGGACAATATCGAGTCCATAGAAGTGATAACCGGCGTTCCGTCAGCTGAATACGGAGACCTCAACAACGGAATCGTAAAAATCAGCACAAAAAAAGGAAAGACACCTGTAAATATCTCATTTTCAGTGAATCCCCGCACATACCAGGTGTCTGCATCCAAAGGAATTGACCTACAGAAGGACAACGGAATCCTCAATGTAAGCGCCGAATGGGCTCGGGCTGTGAACAAGCTCATTTCCCCATACCAATCCTATAGCAGGAGCGGAATCACCTTCGGATACAGCAACACATTCAAGAAAGTCCTGCGCTTCGAAGCAGGAATATCAGGCAATATCGGAGGAATGAACACAAAGGACGACCCGGATGCTTTCACCGGAGAATATCGCCGCGCGAGGGAGAACACTATCAGGGCGAACACCTCCCTTACCTGGCTGCTCAACCGCTCCTGGGTTACGAATCTGAAATTTGATGCTTCGGTCAATTTCGAGGACAATCTCGACAAATATCATAAATTCGAGTCCTACAGTTCAAGCCAGCCTGCAGTCCACGCGACAACGGAAGGTTATTTCCTCGCAGACAGGCTGCCTTTGACATATTTTTCAGATAAAATAACTGATTCAAAGGAACTTGACATCTCGGCTTCATTCAAGTATGACTGGCACAAGAGATGGAACGATGTCAAAAGCGCCCTAAAGGCGGGTGTCCAATGGAAGAGCACGGGAAATGTGGGTCAGGGCGAATGGTATGAAGATCCTGCACTTGCCACAAGCGGCTATAGACCAAGGCCATACACAGACTATCCATTTATGCACAACCTTTCCGTCTATGCCGAGGAGGACTTCTCGTTCCCAATCGGCAAGACAAGATTTGAAATCACGGCCGGACTGAGACTTGAAAATGTCTTCATCAGGGATGCGGTATATGATAATATGACCACTCTTTCACCGAGATTCAACGCTAAGTGGGCATTCACGGACAATTTTTCAATCCGCGGAGGATGGGGAATCACGGAAAAGCTCCCATCATATTATGTTCTTTATCCTAAACAGGAATATCGCGATGTGCTGACATTCGCATTCTCCCACGGAGACCAGGCATCCTATATCTATTATACACAGCCATATACGATGACTGTCAACCCGGCCCTGAAATGGCAGCGCAACTCCGCTTCCGAATTTGGAATTGACGCAAATCTTTGGGGAACCTCCATTTCCCTGGTGGGTTTCTGCAACATCACCAAAGGTCCATATAATTTCCTGAATGTCTATGAGCCTTATTCATACGACATCCTCAGAAAACCGGATGGCTTCACGATTCCTTCCGACCCTTCAATCACTGTTGACAGCCAGACCGGAATGGTGTATATCAGGGATGCAGAGAGCGGCTACTGGACACCGATGGAAGTGGCGGTAACAGATAGGACCTTTGCCAAATCATTGGTACAGAACAATGGAGCAGACATCCTCCGAACAGGAGTAGAGGCAGTGATTGATTTCCCTGAAATCCGTCCTATCCGCACTTCGTTCCGATTCGACGCTTCATACACATATACTAAATATGTGAACGAACAGTTGTCATATTATTATCAGAACGGATGGTCGCACACATCCCTGCCTGACCGTTCATACCAATATGTGGGCATCTACGCCAACGGAGGCAGTCCCAATGCGGTCATTAACGGTAAAATCACCCATAGGCTCAATGCAAACCTGACGGCGATTACCCACATCCCGAGCGTAAGGCTCATAATCACCTGCCGCGTAGAAATGTCCCTTTTGGACAGGAGTCGCAATCTCTCCGTATATGAAGGAAGTGACTATGCATTCACGGTGAGCGAGAATGACAACAACCCTACCGGCGGAAACATTTATGACGGGAACTCATACACGGCAGTGCGTCCTGTCGCCTATATGGACCTTGACGGCAATGTCCATCCATTCACAGACAAGGAGGCGGCTGATGCGGAATTTTCAAACCTCATCCTGAAATCCGTCAACGCCTACACCTTCGCCCAGGACGGATATGGACCATATTTGTCCGCCAACCTAAGTATAACAAAAGAAATTGGCGACCACGTGTCGGTGTCTTTCTTTGCAAACAATTTCACGAACGCAAGACCTTTTGTTAAATCCCTCGCCACAGGAGTGGGAGCCATATTCACACCTTCGTTCTATTATGGGCTCACCTGCCGTCTCAAATTTTGACAAATGAAACGAGTTATATACATAATATTTTGCTTGACAGTCCTTTGCGGTTGTTCGGACCTCCTTGACCGAAACCATTTCGAACAATCGCTCCATAATCTTACTGTCACTGCCGTCTATCCCCAGGGACACGAAAATGCCGTGAAAGCGGGTGTAGAGGTGAATGTGGAGGAAATGACTTCGGGCAGCAGATATGTCAAGATCACTGATGCTTCAGGCATTGCCGTCCTCCGTTTGCCGAACGGACTTTACAGGATTACTTTGAGCGACAGGGACGGAAGCGACATCTTCAACGGCACCGCGGACAGGGTGGCCCTATCCGACAAGGATGTGACTCTGAATCTTTCACTTTCCTGGTCCAAGGCGGGCACAATCGTCATAAAGGAACTTTACTGCGGTGGCTGCAAGAAACTACCGCTCGAAGGCGATTGGCAGGCAGACCAATATTTTATCCTGCATAACAACGACTATCAGGTGCAATATCTTGACAGCCTCTGTTTCGGAACCTTGTCACCATATAACTCAACTGCATCGAATCCTTGGGTGAAGAAAGACCCCGATACCGGAGAGAATGTTTTCCAGGACTTCCTGCCTGTCATCCAGGCTGTTTGGCAATTCCCGGGTGACGGAGACGATTTCCCTCTCCAGCCGGGAGAAGATGCTGTTGTATGCCTGAGAGGAGCAGTGGACCACACCGCCCAATATCCGCTATCGGTAAACCTCAACAAACCAGGCTATTTCGTCTGCTATAATACTACATATTTCCCTAATCCAACCTTCCATCCGGCTCCTGGTGACCAGATTTCCCCGGACCGCTATCTGAAAGTTGTGATCAAGACTGGTCAGGCAAATGCTTACACGGTGTCGATCTCGTCCCCTACCCTCGTACTTTTCAGGGCAAAAGGCATTGCTATAGAGGACTATGTGAAGATTGCAGACAATGTAATCCCAGTGCCGGGAAGCACCGTGGATAATGTAGTCAAGGTGCCTTTGGACTGGGTCACGGATGCATTGGAAGTGTTCGACGGACGGTCTTCCAACAACTTGAAGAGGCTTCCGCCAATGTTGGATGCCGGTTATGTTCTCCAGACGGACATATATATGGGAAGAAGCCTTATGAGAAAGACAGATGAGGCGGCAACGGCTTCGGCAGGATATGAGATTCTTGCCGACAGCAACAATTCCATTAATGATTTTTACGAAACCTCTGCACATTCGCTCAATGATTAAGACAAGATACATAACAGTTCTTTTCCTTGTACTGGCGTGCAGGGTGACTCTTGCCGCACAGACCTACGGAGATGTCCAGAAAAGGAATTTTTGGAATGCCTCGACCAATGTGACCGGCATCCGACAGGATTCATTATCAAGGTCATACGCTATGATTGGAGGTTCATATACCGGAGGCGGATTCAAAGACCCGTCTGACGCGTCTGATCTCTGGAGTGCGGGCATAGAGACTGCCAGCATCCGGCATTTGAAAAACATCTCACTCCGAGGCTCGTTCGCCTTCACCCAGACCGAGTTTTATTCAATGTGCGGTTCAATGTTCATAGAACCGGGTATGTATCCTATTGACATCTTTGAGTTTACGCCAGGCAGAAAAACCCGTCAGGACTATGCTTTCGACGGAGGTCTGTCATACGACGTGGGAGCGCATTGGAGAATAGGGGTGGACATAGATTTCAAAGCAGCCAATCTCGCCAAGCGCAAAGACCTGAGGCACAGCAACCTGAGACTTGATTTCGAAGTAGTTCCCGGAGTGATGTGCCATTACGGTAAGTTCGCAGCAGGCCTGTCGGCTATCTTCACAAAGAACAGCGAGATCGTGAATCCGGAGCAGGTGGGTACTTCAGAGACTTCCTACTATGCCTTTCTCGACAAAGGAATGATGTATGGTGCTTATGGACCGTGGAAT
>JBJEBO010000031.1:0-4772 GCA_051870155.1 Candidatus Cryptobacteroides sp. | reverse complement strand
CGCCAATCCGGCCAAGGCATCGTCCGGTTCACAATTCTATCTCGTTCAGGATGAAGACGCCTGCCTGCAACTCGACGGAGAATACACTATCTTCGGTGAGACAGTGGAAGGTTTGGATGTCATTGACAAGATAGCTTCCGTACAGACAGACAGGAGGGACCGTCCTGTCCGTGACATAAAGATTATTTCCATAAAGCTTGACAAAGATTTGAACTGACAGCCCTGACATTTGTCAGGTATGATTTTTGCTTGCCGCCCGTCTGAATGCCAGTAATATGGCAGTTGAGTTTATGAGCACTATACAAATAGTCCAAATACCACCAAAAATTGTTCAAAATTTCAAAAACACGATTTGAAATTGTAAATGGCACACAAATTGCAATTATTTCTATCGAATAGTTTTTTCATAGGTTAAGTTTTAGGTTAGAATTGCGAACGGCCTGCGTTGGGAAACGCGGGCCGTTCATCTGTTTTATTATTGGGTTATTAACGCTTGACGGAATGGTTCAGATCTCTCCGCTCGCTACGCTCGGTCGAGATGACACAAGAGATGGTCGAGATGACACAAGAGATGGTCGAGATGACATAGGAGATGGCAGGGAATTAATTTCCCTGCATTTCCTCAGAATAGTCAATGACTTTGACAGGACCAGTCCAGGAACCGGTGACTGAATGACCATTGTCATCCTTGAAGTCGAAGTTGAATTTGAATTGATCGGAACCTTCTGCTGAAACAGTCATCTTGCCTTCTGCCAACGGTGCAAGGACGGATGCAATGCCTTCTGCATCGCAGGTTGTGAGGTCACCGTACCAAGCAAAGCACAACTGACCGCCATATTCTATAAAGCCCGGGAAAATTCCGTAATCTTTAAAAGTCGAAGTAATGGTATAAGTACCGGGCTTGAAATTGACGCCATCAGAAAGAGGTGCAAGGAATTCCAAGGTAATCATATCGCAAGCCGTCGTTTCAGGAACCAGGTTGAGCATCCAGCTGTTGCGATCACACCCATAGACATCTCCCAAATAATATGCCTCGCATACGACATCAGATGAGAACGACAGAGTACGGTCGCCTGAGAGCGAGCTCCACGGCTTCTCAGGCATTGATTCATTGTTGCATTTATTGACTATAGCCGCATTGCCGCTGAAAGAAGCCCTGATGGAAATACCTTCCTCAGTATAGAAATCGAACGAGAAATCATATCCGTTTCCGTTTCTCTTGATTGTATATGATCCTTTGGTAATTATTCCCACAGCCCTCGTACCGGTCTCCGGCATAACCTTCGCCACGTGCGTACCGGTGAGCCAATATTGTCCGAATATTTCGGAGCGCAGACCTTCCGTGGATGTGAATGGAATCTGATAGACAGCAGACTTATTTGGAACTATCTTGTATGTACCCTCCTGGATGGCAATATCAGCAGACATAGGGTTGGCAAGTTTTTCCATAAAGACAGGAAGGTATAGATAATATCCATCAACAGGATCACCGTTGGAAGCATTTGTTCCTGAAGTGTAGAAGCGAAGTGTGAGGTCATCTGCGTGAGGATAATACCAGTTTCCGTAATAACGGGCTTCAAGCCTTGTGAAAGTAATATTCTGGGCAGAATCGAATTTCTCGTCGGTGAAACCTGTCTGGACGAAAGAAAGAGGTCCTACATAGCGGATGAGAAGTTCCTCTCCGGAGAAGAGCACAACATCACATAGGATTGTATAATCTGCACCTTCCTTGGACACGCTGATTTTACCGCCTACCACCGGATTGATGGACATATCTTCCTCTCCGTCACCTGTCCTGATCACGCAAGTGGTGTTGGACGGATAAAATGAGAATGGAGAATAGTCGTTTGCAGGGGAATAGTCGCCCACCGGAAGAGTGGCATTGATCGGCTCCTTGTCAGGCTCGG
Organism: Candidatus Cryptobacteroides sp.; assembly: GCA_051870155.1. Classification (GTDB taxonomy): domain Bacteria; phylum Bacteroidota; class Bacteroidia; order Bacteroidales; family UBA932; genus Cryptobacteroides. Next base: position 2,865 of record JBJEBO010000031.1, on the reverse strand, counting down.
CATAGAGACTGACCATCATCATTACTCCACCCTCCTCAACAGGATAGCCGGTTGAATTGTCAACCTCGCAATTAGAGAACACTATTGTATAATTTCCATTCAATACAGGATTGTCAGTACTATAGAATGCTTCAAGAAACATATTGGCCTCTATTCCGTCAAATTCGTCCTCTGCCGGCTCATCATTCCCGGATGCGGGTTTCTGGCAGGACCACACAGGAAGCATCAGCAGCGCCAAAAGCGCAAAGAAATAACGTTTCATATTCATAAGAATTTTTTATTCAGACAAATTCATATTATTTATTTTTCCGTTGAAGACACCCTTTACAAGGAAGTCAGAAGCGGTGATGAGGGAGTATTCAAATTTGTAGTCTTCACCGGATTTGATGACTCTCACCATTCCTGAGACAAATTTATATGTCTCAGTTTTAGAGCCATATATCGAGAACTCCGTTTTAGGTCCTACAGTTCCCTTTGTTCCGGCAACAGAAGCGACATAATAAACTCCGGCAGGCAGTTCGGTTGCGGAAGGGTCGGCATAGAAGTCGATGATTGCCTCGAAAGACCATTTGGTGTCATTGAGTCTGATATAGAACTCACCCGGAAGAGGATTATTGACATCCACCCTCTTCGCCTCGGTTGCATTGAGTTCGATTGAAGTTGCCGGTTCCGAAAAATCTATTCCGGATATATCGCCATAAAATTCAGCCTTAAGCTCAGCTCCATCCTCTGTTACAAACTCAAAGGAAATTTTATATTTTTTATTTTCATCCAAGCTTACGACAGCCTTTCCTTCAGTGAAATAACTTCTATTGTCGGCACCATCGGTAATAGCTTTATCCTTGCAGAAATATGAATATTTCTTATCAAATTCAAGCACGCCGGTCGAGCCGAGTTTGTATTCGCCTTCGGAAAGCATTGTCGAGGAAGCGGAATAGAAATCAATTTCCATATATGCTTTCTCGCTTGTGAATGTCAGAGTCCAGTTGGTGTCGTTGTTGTATTTTACTCCTGAGGACTGGAATGTCACAAGGCCAGGGAACGTCTTTACGCCGAGAGGAGCTATAAGCTTGGTAGCCTTGGAGTTAGAGACTGCGACAAGCACATAATACTGAGTATCTTCCTTGAGTCCATCCACTGTAACGCTTTTGCCGCTTTCTGAAAGGAGCACCCCGTCCGAAAGGACTGATTCCGCAGTATATCCCTCCGGAGACTCAGCCACAACATATCTGCACTGCTCAGCATCTGAATATGTCACTGTGAATGAAATGGATGAAGATGTCACACCATCTCCCGCTATGCTTGCTGTCGGCTCCGGAACGAAAGCTTTCGTTTCAATATCAATATAGAAAACTTGGGATATAATCGAATTTCTAACGGCGACAAAAATATAATACCTGGTTCCCGGCTGAAGGTTCTCGACACGGACAATTTCACCTTCTTTGAAGTTTTTTACAGGAACTCCTTTGGAGAGAATAGTTTCAGCCGAAGGTTCTTCAGGTGTTGACTTCAACAACCAGGCACATTCCGTAACATTACTTGCATCTACAGAAAAAACGAGATAATCCTCACCTGCTTCTATTTTGGCCAAGCCCACGCTTACATTTAACTCTTCTTCAGGATACTCAGGTTCGTCCTTTCCAGAATTGTCATTATTGTCAGGCTTCTGACAAGCAATCGCAAAAGCGAATCCTGCGACGAAAGTAAAAAACGCAAAAAACAACGATGATTTTTTCATACTATAATATAAGTTCAGTTTTATATGTTCATATTACTCAAATTCCACAAATACGAATCCCTCATTACTTGGCCCCTACTGCGGAAGCCCAAGCTGTTTCGAGATATGCGGCGTGGGTTTTGGGAGCCGAAGGTAGGGCTATATGGCAGGACAGTCCGCAGCTATTCGTGAGCGGATATTCTCCAGCTTGGCCATAGTCGCTCCAGAAAGCATCTGTATGCCAGTTGAAAAGGATTGCCTCTGAAAGGGTTTCCTCAAATTCCTTGACAGCGGTTTCATCCGCGTCCAAATTTTGGACATAGTCGAGGAGGTCGAAATAAAGATGACTTTTGAAACCGTCATAGGACTGGATATTGTCAACTGGTATCGCCTGCGAAGATGCAGAAGCCAGCACTGCCTTCATTTTAACGGCAAGATTTGAAAGCATTCCACAATCTATAAGCGACACTGCGCCAAAACTGCCTTGATAATATGAAGCGAATGCCTCACAAACCTTCACTGGACCGGAGTGCTCAAGGAAAAGCATTGAAAGGAAGTCCTCGTATGGGAAGCCTGTACCTGCGACCTCAATTGGGGAAGCCACGATATAATCCGTAACATTTCTGAGGTCATAGAGAGCCTCCACCGAAGCCATCAGACAAGCATCAAAAATCACATAATCCGGAGACAGACGGGAAAGGACCGAAGCCAAATCAGGAATTTCCATACAAGAGAGACCGTCCTGACCGAAAAATTTGGTTGTAGATTCTGCTGAGAACACTGTCCTGTCATTCTCCAAATAAAGGTCGAAGATATCGGAAGGCACCCATCCTCCACCGTGGGATGAGAATACAACGCCATAAGAGTCGGAAGGAAGTTCCTGTTCCACAAGGTCAAAGACTTCTTTCATAAACTGGGGATCCACAGAAGAAGTAGCCTCAGGTGACCATTGTTTCATAATACGCTGCTTGACAGTTCCGTCCTCTCCCATAAAGAGCTGCGTCAAGCGGGTATAATTGCCCCTGTCATAGAACACAGCTATCTTCCCGTGTTCCAAGGCAGCAGGGGCAGCCTTCAGGATCTTGCTGAAATTTGAATCCATAAACGAAGCAAGACCGTTGTTACCCATCATATATATAATAAGGGTA
>JBJEBO010000030.1:0-4794 GCA_051870155.1 Candidatus Cryptobacteroides sp. | reverse complement strand
TAAGAGCCTTGAAGAAAGCTTCCTCATCTGCGTGTGTCTGAGCCGTGTAAACAGTAAACTCGAAAGATGACACTCCGTCTGTGGTATCTTCTTTGACGCAAAACAGCCCACCGTATCCGAAATCTTCCGGAAGCCCGAGGAAAAAGTCTTGTATATTGTTGATTATAAGGTTGGTTCCGTAGAAGATTATTGCATTGTCAGCCCTTCCATAGACATAAATCATATTCTCTGGAAGAGAATCGTAGAGTTCTGAAGGAATTATATCCTTTACATCTTCCTTCGAGAGCAGACCACCGGCATCTTTGGTGTTGTAACGGACGAGAGGGATGAACTGGTCTTTGGTGACCACAATATTCCCGTCTATGATTTCAAAATAAGCCGCGCCTGAGGCTGCAAGAATCATAGGAGTGGATGCCGTACCGAAAGCTTTCTCGCTCAAAGCGGGATTGTGGTGGAAGAATTTGCGCAAGGCTACAGTGGATGCAGTTTCCACACCGAGGTCTCCCGTATCTGCACTTCCATATCCTGTCCAAACTACGAAAGGATTATCTTCCGGATGACCGAAAGATCGGGCTGTCTGCTCACGGAAAGACTCAGTGAAATATTCTCCTACCACAGGGAATGACACTTTGCCTTTCGACCTGAGTTCCTCTTCTTCCCCAGTTAATGCGTTGATAAGAGGGATGTTGGACGGATTCGTGATAATCAGGACCTGGTCATATAGACGGTGATAGGACTTTATTATATCAACAGCCGCCTTAAGGTCAAGTCCCGGTGTGGCTATCGTGAGCCTGTATTTACCTGAAAGGGCGATGTTTCTGATGGCTGCCGCGATTTGCATCCCTCCAATCCACAGTCCGAAAGCGAGACATTCCACGATGAGAGTCTTTTTCTTGTCAATTCCCGCCGTGTCAATGAACATCTGTTCGATGGCTTTCATATATCCTGCCTCGTCGCAGGGGCGCTTCGGCCAATAAACGGCTCCGGTCTTGCTGAATCCGGAACTTGAACCGATGAGATGTATGTTGTCAAGATCGTTTTCACGGCACAATTCCTCCAATGGATATTCCAGGAGATAATTCTGCTTGGTGAGCAGAGGAAGGTCTTCAAAGTGCTCAGGCAACTTGGCGGAACCTGTTTCTTTTTCCAATAAACGCCTATATGCCTTAACATTAAGCATTACGTCTTCAAGAAGTGCTTGCCGTTCCATAATTATTTAACCCTATTGTCAACTATTTTCTTGATTTTTCCTGTGATTGGATTGCGAGGCAGAGAGCCAAGAGGGGAAACCCGGATCTCATAATTCCTCATAAACCCTACATCAAGGCCTACTTTTATTTCCGGAACGAGCACCATTAGCCTTTCCCTCAGACGCTCAGCCGCCCTTGCAGCTTCTTCTGAATCAGGGTTGCCACATTCAACGGTTAGGATGATGTCCATCCTGTTGGCGATGTCCTCAAGGACGAGCTGGAAATTCAGGCTGAGAACATCCGAGAACTCGCTGACTGCTCTTTCGAATACTCCGACTGATATATAGGCACCTCCAAGTTTGAAATCCTCTCCTGTGCGTCCTGCAAGTCTGAACATCGGGTTCGGGTCGCCACAAGGGCAGGATTCTTCAAGCAGGGTTGCCATATCGCCGATGCGATAGCGGATTACAGGTTCAAGTGTACGGGCGAGGCTCGTGATTATCACCTCTCCAGTCTCTCCCACCTTCACCGGCTCCAATGTGTCCGGATTGACAATCTCGATCAATTGTGTGGCGGTAGGGGCGTGATAGGTCGCAAAGCCGCACTCCGGGCATTGATAACCCATAATTCCACAGTCTGCACTCGAATATGCAAGAGCCTTTATCTCCTTGACGCCGAGATGTTTCCTTACATGTGCTTCCGCCTCGCGGCTTAGTTGCTCCCCGGCAAAAGCGGCTATCCGCAAGTTAGGGAACACATATCCATCCTTCTTGGCAAGGTCTGCAAGAAAGACCAGCATAGTAGGCAGAGTGACGATGACAGTAGGCTGATAGCGTTTGCAGAGTTCGTATGCCTCTTCTACACCAATGTTCGATGAAATCGGAAGATGCACTCCTCCTCCATATTTTATCATCTCGTGTACTCCGAGGAACGAAGGCCAGAGATGTCCGGCCACAAAAAGGTTGGCCACAACGTCATCCGGACGCACTCCGAGCAGTCTGAAAGCCTCACCCTGCACTCTGGAGAAAGTATCCCATTCATCGTTTGCAAGTACGATGGTTCGAGCCACTCCGGTAGAGCCTCCGGTAGAGGACACTATTGCATTTGCAAGAGGTCCTGTGAGCATATCCATAGATGACGGATAGGTATTGTTGAACAATTCGTTACGAGAAAGCAGCGGAACCTTCCTCCAGTCGTTTTCATCACGGATTTCACTCAGATCCTTATATTTGTTTGCATAGAAAGGCGCCTTCCGCGCTTCATTCAGGACTTCTATCGCCTTTGCGATTTGTTCCTGTCTTGTAAAATGTTTCATTATCTAAGAATTCAAATTATTCTGTTGTCTGTTTGTTCTTGAGGCGATGAGAAGGGATGCCGCTGCAATAACCAGCAGGCACAGTCCGTTCACAATCATCACTACATAGATGTCATATTTGGACGAAAGTATTGATACGATTATGTATGAAATTGATATAGAGGCGTAAGAGAGCGACTCCAGCAGCGAGAAAACCCTTCCGCGGAATTGCGGTTCCACATTCTCGATGAAATAGGACAGCACCTTGATATTCACGTTGTTGGAAAGGAAGCCGAATGCCAATCCTGCAATCAGAATGGCTGCATAATTCTTGAAAATGGCAACCAAGATATACATCAGGGCTATTCCTATAATGCTTTTAGACAAGGTTTTCAAAGGATTCATTTTCTCTTTTCCCTTCATAACTGAAAGCAAGAGGCTCACAAGCACGGCTCCTATAGGGATGGCAGCATCCACGATGCCATAATGGATGGCATCGAGATTCATACCGTTTTTGATGACTATAGGGACGATGACGATGAACGAAGGAAGAAACAGGTTGACTATCACAGCAATAGACATCGTTCCGGAGAGAGTCTTGTCTTTGCTGAGATATCTGAAGCCTTCCTTGATGTTCTTTATATAATTGCCTGTTGCCTGGACAACCATTGGCTTGAAGACCACGAAAAGCGACATTGCCGCGGAAATTAGGAATGAGGCTGCATTGATGGCTATGCTCCAGAACACCCCGAAGAATCCGACAAGCATTCCTCCCACAGCTGCTCCCATAATCTGGCTAAGGAAAGTCATCATTTTCATCAGTGATGTTCCCTGTCTGTAATGGTCCGCAGGAATCACCGTCGGCAGGATGCTGTTGACGGAAGGGCTGAAAAAGAGATTGACAGTGTTGAGCAGAAAGCTTATCAGATATATGATCCACAAGGAGTTATATCCGAAATATATCATTGTGGCAAGGATTCCGGTAAGGATACCTGAGATTATGTCGCAGGCTACAATGACGGTCTTTTTGTTCCATTTTTCAACTAATGGGCCAATCAGGGTGCCGAAAAGCAAGGAAGGGAGACTGGAGATGATGAATAGCACAATCATCTTGCCGGGACTGTTCATCACGGCGACGATGTACCACGCAAGTGCCATCACATATATCCTGTTGCCGATTTGGCTGATAGCTTGACCAATCCAGAGAAGCAGGAAATTCTTATTCCACATTTTGCAATTGTTTCATTATATAATTCTTGAGCTCGTTTCCCCATTCAGTGTGAGCTATGATATAGTCCGGATTGAGATTTGAGTCGGAGATGAACTGCAATCTGATAGAGTCGCAATCCTCGCATTCATAAGGCATTATACCCGAATAAATAAAACCTTCCCCTTCAAGGATGTTGACGATTGCCGGTGTCTGTGGATCTGTCATATTCAGTGATACATAGGCCACTGCGATGCCATTTGCCATCGCACGGCGTATGATTCTTCTGATCCTGGAATCAAGGTCTTTACCTGCCTTGAGGATGTGGATGTGCAACTGGTTCCATTCGGTCTTTGCAACTTCCTCAATGTCTGAATTATCTTCAGGGAAGGCAGTCACTTTCGGGATAGTCAGGGTGCGATCGAGGGAAAGATGTCTGTAAGTTGCTTCAATTATATCCCTGTGTTTCTCAGGAACATAGACCTCCAACGGCTTCTGGTGGGAAGTAGGTTTGAAAAAAGACATCACTGTCTGTCTCTGCTCCTCTCCGTCACGGTGAATTACGCTTTTGAGGTTGCTTGGGATATATGAAAGTTCAAGACCTGTCTCTATGCATCCCAACCTTACATTGGCCATCTGGGTATATGGATGTCCAGTCACAGCGCTGCTATAAACTCCGCGAAGCCCGATTTTGTCCGCATCTTCCATAAGCATTGTCTTAAGCTTTATGAAAAGTCCACGGTGCTCATATTCCGGACTGACGAAGGCCTGTCCACATTCGCAAATCGATGCTTGTGCTGAATCTTTCAACATTGCCGAATGGGCTACGATGTCTCCCTTGGGATTGACTGCCACAAAACCCTTGTACAATCCTCCTGCAAGGCGTTCACGCAAAAGGTCAGGATAATAGATGGCCTCCGCGCTGTAGGTATAGCCGAACACCTTGTACAGGCATTGTACCATTTTCTCCATTTCCTCCGCTCTCACTTGACGCAATTCCACTTTCTCATCGGGAGCCGGTTTGTGGACGGGCTCTTCAACAGGATTCTCGTCAATGGTCTTGGGCGTGAGCGCAAGGCTGATTTCTATGCTCTGCCCGCGTT
>JBJEBO010000029.1:0-4799 GCA_051870155.1 Candidatus Cryptobacteroides sp. | reverse complement strand
GTGGCGGCTGTTTCATACAAAAATCAATTTAGGTATAACATTGAGTAATCATTATACTTTAAATTATTTAATTTCAATATTTGGGTTATAGGGGTCGATTGGCAATGTTTTGTTCACATCATCCAAAGTTTCTGTCACGGTGATGCCAATTCCACCGAGCAGACCACTGTCTGATTCGACCTTGAAGGTCAATTCCATATTTTTGGCGGCATCGAGGTCGATTGTTTTTTCCACTCTGATATCTTTTGAGGTAAGAGGGAATTTTGCCGTGAAAATATATGTAATCTGCGTTCCGACATTTATCCAATAGATCTCGCCATCCGTTATGTCAAGAGGGGAGGCGGAAGAATATGCAGTCAAAGGGGCATCGGTATATATCTTGACGTTCCAATCCGTCAGATAAGTATTGACACTTGTATCGAATTTCGCTGTTACACAAGAGTTTGCAACCGTGCAATGTACGGACGCAGATGCATTCCAATTTTCTGCATTCAATGTGATGTCACTGCTTTTTCCTGCAAGGCGCATCCTGCCGTTTGCTTCGGCAGTCTTTGTCTCCGCCTCGGTAGTAGTACAATTTTCTGCGGTGACATAATAAGTTCCGAACGGGAGGATTGCAGGCTCAAAAGCGGAATATTTGACTGTCTCACCTTGCTGTGCACCCTCTGACGAAAAGATAGCCACATTATAGTCGTCATATTCGGACGCCTTGGTGGAAACCGTAATCTCCGGTTCTGAATTGACAGACACATCCAATCTGCCCAGACGCAATTCAGGTTCGGTCTTCTGGGCACAGGAGACCGCAACAAGGGCTGCAATGGCGATTATGATATTTGTCTTATTCATATTCCAATTCAAATTCATCTACATACATTTCACTTCCTTCACCTCCGGTGAAATAGTCTCCAAGGTAGCTTGCACAACAAGTAATGACGATGTATGTCGGTTTTCTTGTGTAATCCCTGTATTCAAGCGGAAGCCTGAATGCCACATAGCCGTTTTCTGCATCCGGTGTAAGGGTGTCTGTAGGGACATCTGACTCCATTTTAGCATAAGCTATGATATGCGGGTCGTTTTCCAAATCTACAAAAACTCCCTGCGAAGTCTTGATGGTGAACGGTTTGTCCCAATCTGTCAACAGAATCTGGATCTGGCATTTGTCCATAGAACCAATCATATCGGTGTATGGGTCCCTTGCCTTGCTAATCTGGCGTGGGGAGTATTTGTAATAGCCTTTCAAAGCCACAGGACGCGAAGTGAAAGGATAACCCCAGTCGAGGATAGCACCTACACCGTCAATCTTTCCGAATTTGCCGATATAGATATTACCTGCAGCAAATGCGATGACTGCGTTACGGCTTATCATATGGGCTGCGTTCTTTCCTGTTCCGGAAACTGCTACAATGGAACCGTCAGGGGTGGTTGATGATCCAATGAATCCGGCTGCGGCAGGGTTTGCTGAATCCCATACTTTGTCTTTGTCTGCGGTTCCTTCAGCATAAGGATACCAGACTTTGCCGGAGAGCCACCAACTGTCGAAGTTGAAGTTTGACGGCTGTACCTCTTCTTCTGTGAAGAATGACACAGGCTCAGTGAATTCAGACTCGGATATCAGTCGCACCTGATATTCCGTTCCCGGCTTCAGACCGGTGATTTCTGCTGTGAGTTTGTTGCCTGTCAACTCTACCTCTTCGGCCGGTATCCAATTTTCGGAGGATGCAGCCTTATATTGCAATACAGGAAGTTTACCGCTGAAGACTCCCTCTATTGAAGCGTGTCTGCTCCAGGCATTCACGGACTTTATATCCATCGAATCCTCTTTGGTGAGGACTCTGACGTTCCAAGTGATGATTTCACCTTTGTATTTTACATAGAACTGTCTGAGCATCAGGCATCCAAGTTCCATAGGGAAGATGCATAGCTCTGTTTCCTCCACTCCCGTGTCGGACTTGAAGCCCCTCGTAGCTTCCACAAGCGAACCTTCCGGTTCGAGCTTCACTTCATTGAACCTCACCTTAGTGAGATCCTGCTTAGGTGAGACATATACGATGGCGAATTTATCTTCGACATTGATTTCCGCATCTCCCTGCTGGTTGTCAACCTTTATATATCTTTCAATTGGCTGTTCCGCCCGGATTGTCCATTCGTAATCATAATAGGTCTGAACAATAATTTTGAGCGGGTTAGAGAGGTCAAGGCGTTCAGGAAGTTCCGTCGCTACCCTGGCTTTCTCGCTGACCGTAATCTTGTTCAACTTTACGGAATGGATGTCTGTGACTTCATCAAGAATGACAAACACCTCGCGGGTTGCCGTCTCAATCTTCACGGAAACCTGTCCTTCCACCTCGAATTCCTTGATGTTGGCTTCGTATTTGGGGTAGGACATATCGTTCTCAAGCAGGCAGGATGAGAACAGAAGCGCAAAAGCCGCAATTATGAAAATCCTTGTCTTCATTCTACTGGATTTTGGATTAATTCTTTGGCCTTAGTTCTCTTGACCTTGTGCTTTCCGGTCTGGATGTAGAAAGACATTCCCAAATTAATTTGGAGAAGGTTGATGCGGAAATTAGCACCGCTGCTTTCCATCTCGCTCCTTTCCACCTGATTGGTGGTCTGGATGACTTTCTGATAGTCGAATCCAAGAAGTCCCACTGAAATCTCCAATGCTGCTTCATTGGTTACAAAGCAGCAGAGACCGGGGATGACTCCGAGAGAGAATTTATATATGTCCTGGAATGTTCCGAATTTGTCGTCATTCTCATAGTTGAATGATTCTGATTGGGCGTATGCGCCTGTGGCACGCAGCTCGGCGAACATAGCAAAACGCTTGCTGCCTGCGATTGGCATATAATATCTTCCAGTCAGTGAGCCTGAATAGGATTGCTTGATGTAGTTTATATCATTGATTCCCATTGTGAGGGCATCTCCAAGGTTGAGGCTCATACTGCCAACTCTCAATTTGGTCCAATCATAATCGAAGCGGAGTCCGATGTTGAGGTTGTCTGCAACGCAGTAGGTCAGGTATGGGGCGACTCCAAAGGATTGGAACGAACCCTGTACATCCTGAATCAGAGAGAAGAGCATTTTGTAGCCAACATCATCGATTGCGTTGCCGACATTGTAGTTGGAGTGTGAGAGGGATACACCGCATCCAATCGTACCTTTGGGTATGAATGTGGTGGTCGGTCTCTCAATTCCGCGATTGAACGCCTCGGAAGCCCCTTCATTCTCGGGGCTTGCCGAAACATTCAATGCCGTAACGAGCATCAGTGATATAATCAAAATCCTTTTCATTATCTGTAGTTGACTTTTGATGCCTGATCTTTGGTGAGGGCGTCAAGGTCATATTCGAATGACAGTTCGTCAACATAAAGCAAACTTCCTACTCCGCCTGTGAAATAGTCTCCGAGATAACTTGCACAGCAAGTTATTACAATATATGTCGGAGTCCTTGAAGTGTCGCGGTATGTTATCGGAATTGTAAGCTCTGCATATCCATCAGTGGCTACATCTGATTCGAATTTGCTGTATGCAATGATTGAAGGGTCATTGTCAAGGTCAACGAATGTTCCTGATGTCGTATTGATGGTGAACGGACCGCTCCAATCAGTGAGGATGACCTGGAACTGGCATTTATCCATCGTTCCTGCCATAGATTCGTATGGAGATTCTGTCTTGTCGATTGTCTTTGGTGTATAGTTGTAATATCCTTTGAGTGCAACAGGTCTTCCAGTGAACTCAACTCCCCAATCAAGAATCGCACCCTTACCATTAATCTTTCCGAATTTACCGGTATAGACGTTACCTGCTGCAAATGCAATCACAGCCCATTTACTTTCCAATCTTGCAGCTTTCTTTCCTGTTCCTGACACAGCCACTGTTGTTTCCTCAGGTGTTGTAGATGAGCCTATGAAATTGGCCGCTCCAGGGTTTGCTGAGTCCCAAACAGAAGGCGATGCTCCTTGTGCGTAAGGATACCATATTTTCCCGCTTTGATACCAATCGTCGAATGACATATTGTACAGGGTCGGTGCTCCTGCGGTCGTGAAGGAAACTGACTGGTTGTTTGCATCTGCATCGAGGTCTGAGGTAGCGCAGAATTCATAGCTTGAACTGCTTGAGAGACCTCTGATTTCTCCGGTGAACGTCTTGGATGTGTTGTTATATACAACGGTTGACGGATCTGCCGCAGTCCAGGCGGATGTTCCTTTCTTGCGATATTTGAAAGAAAGACCGGAAGGACGTGAGTCTGTGAGCCATTTTCCTGTTACTACAGCGAATTTAGCCCAAGGTTTTGCTGATACTGCCTTCACTGCGAATGTCGTGGTGAAGTTGATTGACCTGATTGCCGTGTCATTGTCTGTATATGGACGGAAGGCGTATTCAGTTCCAGGTACGAGACCGGTAAGGTTTGCAGTCACAGTCTTTGCTGCATCGTCGAATGTGAGTGCGGATGCCGGTGCCTTTGTCCAGGATGACTCAGATGTCATCTTGTACTCTATTCCGAGCCCTGCAGGACGCTCGGCAGCGAACCATTTAGCTGAAACTGATGCGCTTGTAACAGAAGGATAGGCAGCAATAGGGTCGGCTTCAGTATCTGAGAGGACATTGAGGGTCCAGGAGTAATCTTCGAGACTTCCTTTGTTGTCGATAACTGTGAATCCGAGATCAGTGGTGCCTGAGGCAAGGTTTGCCACATAGCCTGTAATGTCAATCTTGGCTTGCTTGTCGCCTTTGTAAATAGGTGAGAATACAAATCCAATAGCATTGAGGGCGCTGACAGTGGAGGCAGAAGCTTC
>JBJEBO010000028.1:0-4809 GCA_051870155.1 Candidatus Cryptobacteroides sp. | reverse complement strand
GAGACGCAACAAACCTTGTCCGCAAGAAATCGCAGACTTGTTAATCGGTCGTGCGCTCATACCCACACCGTAAGGGGAGAGTTTCATCGATCCCTGCAAGCTTACCTTGTTGAAGAGGTTTGTGCTTGCGCTGATTGATATATCGCTCATACGAAGGGAGTCCGCAAGGAAGTTGTAACTTCCGGAAATGGTGAAATTATCAAGGAGCTTAACCTTTTTGGAACCTGTTCCGGTCGTGTCCTTCATATCTCTGACCTTGGCCTCAAGGTTGTTTCCGAGGTTAAAGCTCAAAGATGCGGTCTTGCCTGTTCCAGGAAGAGAAGCACCCTGACCATCATAAATGTTATATTTTTCGGTATGGACCACTCCTGAAGAGTCCGTATATTCCAAGGTCCTGTATCCATTGAATGCCGTACCTTTTTCCGGACTCAGGGACACGGATACACTCGGGGTGAATACGTGCCTGATGGCCTGCACCTTGTGGTGGGTGCCGAAATTGAACATACCATAAAGTCTGGTACTCAAGGACGCACTTCCAGAATATGTGTGGGTGGCTCCGAAAGAACTGAACACACCTCCCGTGGTGCTTTCCACCTTCTGAGTTTCCTCATTCCAATATTTTTCGGTCTTTCTGAAGAACCAGTTCATTCCATAATTGATGCTCGGGCTCAAATTTATATATTTGAAGAGGGTGAAGCTCGGAAGACCAATCTGGAATGTATGTGTCATATTGTTCTGGAATTTGTCCCAGAAACCGGGCTGGTTGAACTCTGATGACTTGAATGCGATTTTATTTTGGAACTGGGTCTTGTAGGCAAGGCTGAATTTTTCGTAGAATTTCTCCTTTCCTACACGGTTCTTTTTCTTGAACGGATAGAACCTCGACACGTCGAATGTGATGTTAGGCAGGGAGAAGGTATAGCTACTGTCCCTGTTATTCTGGTTATGCAGGACATTGAGGCTGAGGTTAAACTTGCCGTTCCAGTTCTTTGAATAGGAGATGCTGGATGAAATTGAGGATTCAAGCGCCTCGTTGACTGAAGTATAGTTGTATTTGTTGTTCGCAGGGGTTGAAAAATTCACGGATGCTGAGAACGAGGTACCTGGTCTTGCCTTGGAATCCTGTGAATGCGACCATCTTACACTGAAGTCCCTTGATTGGAAGAAGTCGGAACTTCCTTTTTCTCCTGTCTGGTTATTTGAGAAACTGAGGGCAATATTACCGGTGCATTTATAATTGACTTTGTACCTTGAATTAAGGTTCACGGCCCAAGAACCGAGGGTATAGAGGTCTCCGGTGAGGGATATGTCGAAATAGTCACCGATTACGAAATACATACCCATATCCCTGAAATAGAATCCCCTGGAAGTCTCTTCTCCGAATGACGGCATAAGAAAACCCGTGGCTCTGTCAGGTCTTTTGGGAATAAATCCAAACGGGAGCACCACAGGAAAGAGAGGCACATCCTCTATCACTGGCCAGGCCGGTCCGAACACAGTTTTCTGGGATGGTTTCGTCATAACCTTGGCCGAGGTCAGATTAAGGTAATAGTGAGGGTGTTCGCAGTCGCAGACCGTATATTTTCCGTGTGTGATGTTTATAGACTGGTCCGGCATCATTTTGATGGTTTTACCGTGCAAAATGCCGTCCTGCTCTTGGGTGATCATATTATTAATCCTTGCCTTGCGCGTATTGAAATTGTAGCGGACCTCCTCCATTGTATATGTCTTGCCGCCATCTTCCATCTGAGGCATTCCGTTCACAACTCCTGCAGTGTCAGTTGTTCCGCGTGCATATACGGTTCCTGTGAGCAGGTCATATTCCATATAATCTGCGCTGAGTTTCATATTACCATAAGTGACGGAAACGTCACCATAATAATATATCATCCTCTTGCCGTCGGAAAAATCCTCGATGATGGAGTCTTTGGCTGCAGAGAATGCAGGCATATCGATGGAACTCTTGTTTTCCAAAGGAACGCTGTCCTTTTTGGATGCTGTAAGAGAGTCGTTCGGGATGGGATTGGAGACGGATATGCTGTCCGGGGCAGGAGAGTTGCCCGATACAACATTTCTGATGGAATCGACAGTGGCAGGAAGGGATTCGCTTTTGATGGCTGTGGTTTCAGCAGAGCGACCACGTCTTGCCCTTCTGTTATCCTGCGAAAATACAGTCAAAGAACTGATGATAAACAGACACACTGCCGCCACCAGAACCTTCATACCGGTATTTTCTCGTCTCCCTTTTATATTGAATCGCATCTATTATTATCTCAAGTTCGCAAATAAGGAATATTCAAATAATATCCTTGCTCAAGTTTCGCCTTGCGAAACCCAATTTTTTTATAAATTTGCAAAACGCAAAATTACTAAACACATTTGAAAAATTAAAATAAATATGCCAAATCGCCGCAAATTTATACAATACTTATACCATTTTTCCATATTTACCATTTTGCTATTCAGTTTTTTGCTGAATATGGAATTGTGTATGGGACAAAATGCCAAAAAAGAATTGAAACTGTCCACCGTAGTGATAGATGCCGGTCACGGTGGAAAAGACCCCGGCTGCGTGAGTAAGGACAAGAAAACTTATGAGAAGAATATAACCCTTTCAATAGCAAAGCTTTTCGGGCAGAAAATCCAGGAGGCCTACCCTGATGTAAAGGTTATCTACACAAGGACTACGGACAAATATCTGACATTGAATGAAAGGGCTGCGATCGCAAACAAGAACGATGCGAACCTTTTCGTATCCATTCATATCAATTCCAATGATTCTTCTTCGCCTTATGGCTTTTCCACCCATATTCTCGGTCAGTCAAAAGACAAGAATCGCGATCTTTTCTCCTATAATATGGATATATGCCGCAGGGAAAACTCCGTAATCCTCCTTGAGGAGGACTATGGAACGAAATATCAGGGCTTCGATCCGACTGATCCGGAATCGTTCATTTTCTTCAATCTGATGCAGAATGCCTTTTACGAGCAGAGCCTCAATTTCGCGGCTGAAGTGGACGGACAGATGAAAAAAGGTCCTCTGACAAAGAGCAGGGGCATTTCCCAAGATCCTTTCTATTTGCTCTGGAAAACGACAATGCCTGCCGTACTGATTGAGGCTGGTTTCATTTCCAATGCAAACGATGTCAAGACATTACGCTCGGAAACCGGCAGAGAGGCAATTGCTGCGAGGTTGTTCGACGCGTTCAGCCAGTTTAAGAAGAAATATGATGGAAGTCTTGATTACGGAAGAGAACAGGGGACAGTTTCCGAACCGGAGAAAGAAGTAGCCCCGGAGCAGAAGCCTGCCGAAAGTACTGAGGGTGTGAGATACGGAGTACAGATTCTCGCATTGAGCAAGCAACTTCCTCAGAAGGACAAGTCGTTCAAAGGATATTCGCCTTTGGCATACAAATGTGGAAATGTTTATAAATATGTGGTCGGAGATTTTGAAAAAGTCTCCCTTGCAAAAGAATTTCACCAGTCGGTCAAGTCAAGATTCCCAGATTCTTTTATTGTAGTGATAAAAGACGGAGAAGTGAGCAGATTTAGGGAAAATTGATAGAAATTCGCCCTTTCAGATACCTCAAATATTGATTTGTCTATTTGTATTAATTTTGAAAAATTAAAATTACATAAGTACTTAAATTATAGTTGACTTATGTAATTTTCAAATTTCTAAACAATTGAAAATCTTTTATTTATAAATTAGCCGTTTTGAAAAATAAAGAAACGGCAAAAGTAAAAAATAGATAAAAAACAATAGCAAAAATCTTTTTTTCTAACATTTTTTTTCACCACCTTTGCATTCCCTTCGGAAAAGGGATGGGATTTAATGAAAAAATGTAGGAAGACCGATGATCAAGGATAAACACATAACAGTATGGAGCGCATGCCTGAGAATGTTCGAGCAGTTATTGGAACCGCAGCAGTTCAACACCTGGTTCAAGCCGGTGAGACCTGTGGCAATGACCGATTCGACACTGACGGTGGAGGTCCCGTCTGAATTCTTCAGGGAATATCTTGAAGAATATTTCCTTGATATGATCAAGAAAGTCCTCAAGAAGGAAATCGGAGCGGACGCAAAACTCAATTATATGGTACGTCCTGTTTCCGTTCAACCTGCAATGACATATCCTGCCGCCCACGGTAATGCCCCTGTGAACAAGACAATCTCTGTATCTACTTTTTCACCTGCGGCAAATCCAGGACCTTTCGTATATCCCGGAATCCAGAGGGTGCAGGTGAATCCCCAGTTGAATCCTGTTTATTGTTTTGCCAACCTCATCAAGGGTGAGTGCAACAAGATGGGTGTGACTGCAGGAGAGAGTATTTCGATGGCTCCTGGCAAGACTGCTTTCAACCCTCTCTTCCTCTTCGGTGGACCGGGATTGGGCAAAACTCACATCGCTCAGGCAATCGGTATTGCAATAAAGGAGAAATATCCAGATCTCGTGGTGCTATATGTGCCAGCGAACAGGTTCAAGACTCAATATATGGATGCGGCCGGAGTAAATAACAAGCTCACGGATTTCCTCGCATTCTATATGAAGATGGATGTGCTCATCGTGGACGACATCCAGGAACTTTCATCTCCTGGAACCCAGAACGCTTTCTTCCACGTGTTCAACCATCTCCACCAATCAGGCAAACAGTTGATTTTCACCTCAGACCGAGCCCCTGCAGAACTTGAGGACTTTGAGACCAGACTTCTCTCTCGTCTCAAATGGGGTCTTTCAGTGGAACTCCAGAAACCTGACTACGCCACAAGGCTTTCTATGCTGAAGGCAAGGGCTTTCCGTGAGGGTG
>JBJEBO010000027.1:0-4871 GCA_051870155.1 Candidatus Cryptobacteroides sp. | reverse complement strand
CCATAACGTAAACGATTATGAAAGGTGTTTACATTTTTTTCGCCGACGGTTTCGAGGAAACCGAGGCTCTGACGACCATCGACATGCTTCGCAGGGGCGGAGTTGACATCAAGATGGTATCTATCACAGAAGAAAAAGCCGTACGCAGTTCGCACAAGATTTTCGTAACCACTGATATGACATTCAGTGAGTTCCTTTCTGTTGTAGAACTTGAGGGTACGACCGAAAAAGACGTAATGGTCTTCCCTGGTGGAATGCCTGGTTCAACGAACCTTGCCGCCAAGAAAGAACTTATGGACTTGATGACAAAGCATTATGCGGAAGGAGGAAGTGTAGCTGCAATCTGCGCAGCTCCAAGTGTAGTCCTCGGACTTCTGCCGGACCTTGAAGGTAAGACGATGACCTGCTATGACGGGTTCGAGGATGTACTGATAAACAAGGGAGTAATTCATACGAAAGCAGGTGTTGCAAAGGACGGACGCATCATAACCGGACGCGGAGCAGGACACACCGTTTCTTTCGGTCTTGAGATTCTCGCCCACATCAAAGGACGCGCCGCAGCGGATACCGTAGCAAGAAGCATTATGCTTTAATGAATCCAACACGGTTTTAAGCAACTGAGAATCAGTGGCAAACTATATAAGTTTTGCCACTGATTCTTTGTTTCCGGCAATCCAGACAGTATCGCCCTCGCTGAAGCAGAAATTGCTTCTCGGATTTGCAGTAAACTCTCCTGCACGCATCACGCTTACGACCATACACTGGAACTGCGAAACAGATGATTCCGCAAGGGTCTTGCCTGTCAGATATGAATTTTCATTGAGAGTAACAGGCTCCACGATGAAACCGCTGTCTGTATCGGAATCGTCCGGAGTCTGGACCGAACTGTCAAAGAGAGCCTTCAATTTATCTATTTGCTCAGTCGTTCCCACTGCAAGAATTTTGTCGAAAGGATAGAGACGTACTTCCCCTGAAGGGATTACGATTACCTCCTCTCCCCTTGTGATTTTGATTATGCTCGCTCCTGTTTCACGACGGATAGGAACAGTCCTCAACCTGTGACCGATGTAAGTGGAATTCTGAGGCATCACAAGTGGCTCTATATGAACATCATAACCCTTCATACTGTCATTGAATGCAGTGGTGACAGGAGCAAGTCTCATCTGCATCTGCTCCTTCTCATTTAGATTCTCTATGAATTTCTTTTCAAAAATAGAATATTTCTTGAGATATTGCCTTGCAGAAAGGAGAACAACGATACCTCCGATAATAATCAAAGGAATCAACCAGGCAGACAGATGTATTCTCGAAGCCACGACTCCCAAAACTGCGCTGACTCCCATAAATGCCTGGAGCAGAATCAGTCCGAACACAGGGAGAGAATTTTTCCTGTCTTCTTTGAGGAGAGAAATGATGGTGCTCCTGCTGCCTGTGGAAGCAGCTATACCATAAATGAATGGGGACATCAGAAGAAGGGTCACGGCAAGGTCAAGAGCTTTGAGGGCACTCTGACCGATATTTGGAATCAATTTAAGAATCAGATTGTCAAGATAAGCCTTGCAAGCAATGTCTATAGCAATAATCACCACACCATACATAATGGCGCGCAGGAAATAAACTTTCAACACTTGTTTCCATTTGCTCTGCTCCGTCACTGTTCTGGAAGGCTTCTGCTCCACATCAATGCGATTAAGCAACTTGTTCGGAAGTACCTTTTTCAGAAGATTGTAAGCCGGATTTGCAAGTTTTATCATATATGGGGCGGTGAATGTGGTAATCACCGAAACTGCAATGATGACAGGATAGATGAAGTCGCGCATCACCCCGAGAGAGCATCCCACACCAGCAATGATGAAACCGAATTCACCGAGCTGTGCAAGACTGAAACCTGCGTGGACTGCATTTTCAAGCCCTTTCCCGGAAATAATCACACCAATGGAAACGAAAAGAACATCAGCGACATAGACCAAGAGGGTTATAACAAGGACGGTAACCCAATGTTCAGCTATGACAGTCGGAGAAACCATCATACCCACAGATACAAAAAAAACGGCTCCAAAAAGATCCTTAATAGGATTCAAAAGATGTTCGATGCGTTCAGACTGAATCGTTTCGGCAAGAATTGATCCCATAACGAAGGCTCCAAGGGCGGAAGAGAAGCCCACACCTTCAGCAAAAGAGACCATAGCGAAGCAAAGACCTATGCTGACGATGAGAAGAATCTCGTCATTTAGGTATTTGGAAGCCTTTTTCAACAAGGTAGGAATAAGATATATGCCCACAAGGAACCACAGGATAAGGAAGAATGCCAGCTTGCCTAAATTGAAAAGCATCTCCGAACCTGCGAAACGGTTGGAAACAGCGAGAGAAGACAAGAGGACCATCAGGAGGATGGCTATCATATCTTCTATAATGATAGTCCCGAAAACCAATTGTGAATATGGTTTCTTCTTCAGTCCCATTTCATCAAAGGACTTGATAATCACAGTAGTGGAGGACATAGAGAGAAGTCCTCCAAGGAAAATGCTTTCCATTGTGGACCAAGACATCGCCATACCCGTGATGAATCCCAAAATAAATACCCCGAAGAATTTGCTTCCCGCAGTTATCAGTACCGAACTGCCCACCTTGAGCAACTTCTTGAAGCTGAATTCGAGTCCTAAGCCGAACATCAGGAAAATGATACCGATTTCCGACCACTGATGCACTGCTTCAGTACTTGAGATTCCGAAATAAAAACCAATGTTCGGACCTATCAGAAAACCTGCTATGATATATCCGAGAACAGAAGGTTGCTTAAGTGCTTTGGAGATAATAGTGAAAATGCCGGCAGATATGAGGATCACTGCCAGGTCGCGGGCAAAAGTTAATTCGTCATTCATAAGTTCAGATACAAAAGGTAAAATCCCAAACCACTGTCATAGAATGATTTGGGATTTCTTGTGCGGGCGAAGGGACTCGAACCCATACGCCTCACGGCACCAGATCCTAAGTCTGGCTTGGCTACCAATTACAACACGCCCGCGACTTGGAAACTCTTGCAAAGATAGCAATTTTCACTCAATCTGCAATAGGTCTCATCTTTTTTTGAAACCGACACAACACCAATTGTCGATGGAGTCATCGGAAAGATAATCCAATCCGGCGGCATCAGCAACCGCTATTATCATAGGCATATCCTGACAATAGAATCCGCTCACGAACAGCATTCCGTTTTTACGCAGACAACGGGAATATGTTGGGATGTCTTCAAGAAGAATGTTCCTGTTGATGTTGGCAAGAATCATATCATATCTCCCCATTTGGAGAAGGGAAGCATCGCCACAATAGGTTTCAAGTCTGCGCGACACCTTGTTGACCCGTGCATTATCGTGGGCAGAAATGGCCGCGACAGCATCTATATCAATAGCATATACCTTTTCCGCCCTCATCTTGGCGGCAAGGATTCCCAACACGGCCGTTCCGCATCCCATATCAAGGACCACCTTTCCTTTTATGTCTTCCTCGTGATTGAGAATGGCACGACACATCATATAAGTCGTCTGATGATGTCCTGTACCGAATGCCATCTTCGGGTCGATGGTAATGTTGAAGCGGGTCTTTTTCAAGCCTTTGTGGAAAGATGCTTTCACAGTGCATTTCCCATCGACGACAATAGGCGTAAACTGGCTTTCCCACACTGCATTCCAATTGACGGGAGGAATGAGGTTCGCACTGAAATCAACCGTAAAATCCATTCCGTCAAGTCCGCTTAGAACCACTTTCAAAGCTTGAGGATCGTATGAATCTTTTCCTATATAGCATTTCAAATATGGGTCCTCCATTGTGAATGACTCGAAAGGAAGCTCTTCGAGTTCTGCAATAACTATTTCCGCATTCTCCTCCGAATACGGGGTCAGTTTCACTGACACTTCTATATATTCCTGACTATTCATAATATGTTAACATTTATCTTATTAGAGTACTGCTCTGGAAGATAGAACTGTCAACATCCTCAGATGCATTTAATGTATCCATCTGTGCATCAGCCTTGTAATCCAGTTCTTCTCTTTGCTTGTTTATCAGATCGTGACTGTTGTTCTCCCGGATTGCCTCGTCCACACCCTTTCGGAACACATTCTTTATGGACTCCGTAAGATTCAGCCTTGTCTGATCTACAACAGCCGTGAACACAGGGACATTTCCGCTCTTGTACAAGGCCTTGCCGATTTTGAATTTGAAGTCATTAAAATCATTTCCATACAAATCAACTCCGAATTTGAACACCATAGGTGATTCGATTATGGAGATATGATACCGGAACGACTGGTCCATATTCTGTATTCCACTGAGAGCCAACTTATAACGATCAATATCAATTACAAATGGGAAAATCTCCAAAGTATTATCTGAAATGAGCCCCTCAACAGACATCTCGTCAATATATCCGGAAGAAGAATTATTGAACTTCAATAGATTGGCTATCTTTGTAAAGCCCTCACTATTCTCTACGGAAAGCTTCCGACCGTGGATTTTCATCACTCCGTCTATACTTGGCATTACAATGTTCATATTCGTATCAATGGATGCCGTTGCCGCAAGGTTGCAATCCAGACTGCCCTTGAACGACTTCAACATCGGCAGAATACTGTCAACTGCCGGTATCATTTCTATTACCTTTTCAGCAGTCACGCCCACCATATTGACAGCAAAACCAGCCTTAAGGTCTTTCTTTGAGCGCGTTGAATAGAAGCCATCAAAAGTGAGATAGCCTATATCGGACATTGCATAGGTCTTTGTCAAGCTAAGACACCTTTCTCTCATAGCTATCTCAGACTGAGCCTTTTGAAGCCTCATACTTGAATAATCCACTTGCTTTGCATTAAGAATAA
>JBJEBO010000026.1:0-4916 GCA_051870155.1 Candidatus Cryptobacteroides sp. | reverse complement strand
TACTTATCGATTGCCATGGCCTTTAGTTTATGGCCGGGGTACCTGAGTAGTTACGAATAAATTTATTTAGCCCTGCGGACTTCAAGTTCAGACTGTATATTTTTCATTTTCTTGGTAGTCAATGGATAGAAGAATATAAAAATGAATGAGAGGGCGGCAACTGCAGCAGGAACGAAGCTCATCAGAGCCTTCACCCACACAAGGGCGGAAGCGGTCTGGACGGCACCGGCAGCAGTGTTATAACCTACAGCCGCGAGAATGGCAGTAACCGCAGAACCTCCGATGGCACCTCCGAATTTCTGCGCCATTGATGATGACGAGAAGATAAGACCGGTGGAAGCTGTGTTGAACTTAAGTTCAGCATAGTCGGAAATATCGGCATACATACTCCATACAAGAGGAGAAACGATTCCGGTGAGGATGGAAATGAGCACCTGGAGGAGCATCATAACCCAATATCCGGCAGGAGTCACAGGAATGAAGAAGAAAACACAGCTGAGGACAATCAGGCAGATGAGGCAGGACATAAATGTGCTTTTCTTGCCGATTATGCGGGTTATGAACGGAGTCAAAGCCACGCCTGCCATATTCGCAACCTCGCCAACTGCGAAGAAGATACCAGCATAAAAGAGGAATTCAGCGGAGAAAATCTGAAGTTTCGCCCCGTCTCCGATAACACTTGCAAAATAGAAAGGTCCGGCGGTGTAACGAACGGCGTTGAAGAAGTTGAAGAAGAGAACGCCTCCCAAAAGAATCCACCAAGGTGCATTCTTGAAAAGGGAGCCGAGGTCGGAAGCCACGGAAGTCTTTTTAGGGGTGCTCTTTACCGTTTCCTTTGTCATAAGGAAGCAAGTCACGAAAAGAACAGCACAGCATATTCCGACTGTAATCATCGCATATTGCCAGGATGCCGGGGAAGAAGCTCCGGACTCCAGTCCCTGCATCTTGTCGAACATAGCGCAGAGAGGCTCCCATCCGGCGAGGACGACAAAACTGCCTGCGTATGCGAAAAACATTCTGAATGAAGAGAATACCGTCTTTTCGTCAGAATCGGAGGTCATCACTCCGAGCATCGCTCCATAAGGTACATTAATTGCCGTATAGACGGTCATCATAAGGATATAGGTCACATAAGCCCATACGCGCTTGCCAGAATAAGAGAGATCCGGCGTTGTGAAGAGGAGTATGCCGCAGATGGCGAACGGAATGGCTATCCAAAGGAGATATGGTCTGTATTTTCCCCATTTGGTGGAAGTTCTGTCCGCAATCACTCCCATCATAGGATCCGATACGGCATCCCATATACGGGTTATGAGCATCAGGAAAGTGGCATCGACGAGGCTGAGACCGAAAATTGTTGAATAGAAAAATGGAAGATATGCAGTGAAAATCTTCCAGAACATTGAAGAGGACATATCTCCAAATCCGTATCCAATCTTTCTGATTAGCGGCGCTTTTGGAGTAGCCTGAAGTGATTCTGTCATTTGATTATTAGTTTAAGTTTTTAATACTGTTATTCGCTTACAGTTTAGTGGTGTGCGAAACCTCTTTTGGGAAATTATTCCCAATCGGTGAAAGCATCCATTATGACCGTTGGATGACCGTCTTCGGTGAATGCCCCAAGTTTGTATTGTGATGGTTTACATTCCGGTTCCCAATAGAAAACGCCCTTGCAATGTCCGTCAGTGAGTGTTTTTGCTTCACGGATGACACGAGCAAGCTGACGGCGTCCTTCTTCGAGGACGACAGGGTCGGATTCATCCACCAAGAATCCCGTTTCGACGATCATAACATCGCAGCCGAATTTTTCGCTGACGTGGCGGATGTTCGCAATGCAGTCTGTGATAGTGGCTTCTGCATCATCACGAAAACCTCCGTCCATAGCCCAATAAGGATAGAGTGACATTCCTATCATATCCCATTTAGCACCCCCAGCCTGCAGGATGCCGAGGTTCCAGTCGTAGAGCTGCTGGTCGAAGCCGTTGTCGAGATGGACAATTACTATGGCATTGGGGAACACTGATTTCACAGCATCATATCCGGTTGCAAAGAATCCGGCATATTGTTCAGGATTGCGTGATGCGCTGCCCATTGACTCGATTATGGTCGTATTACCGTTTTCGTCAAGTTCCGGCCAGCCCTGAGGTCCTGATTTCACAGTCCAGAGGAAACCGTCGCGGGTCTCGTTGCCCACCTGCACCCATTTAGGCTCTACTCCATTATCTTTCAGTAAATTAAGCACTTCAACCGTGTGGGCGGCAAGGTCCTGTTTCATCTGCTCATAGCTGTGACCGCTCCAGGATGCCGGGATATTCTGTTTCTGCGGATCGGCCCACCAATCGCTATAATGGAAATCCACCATCACAGCCATTCCAAGATTCTTGGCTCTGAGTGCCTTGACAAGGAGATCGTTCTTGTCACACCAGTTGCCGTGGGCGGAAGGGTCCACCCATACTCTGAGACGTACGGCATTCAGACCGAGTTCCTTCATCAGTGCGGTACATTCGCGTGGCTCTCCGGCCTTGTTATAGAACGTATGACCGTTGGCTTCCATTTCAGTCACCCAACCGAGGTCCGCGCCAAGCCAGAAGTCAGGTTCAGGTTCAGAAGAATTGCAAGAGACGAGGGTAAAAGTTCCAGCGAGCAAAAGCATCGAGAGGCATTTGCCAACAATGGGGAGTTTATTGATCAGGTTCATAGTTATAGTGTTATTAGCGGTCACAAAGATAGGGAAAATAATCCACAGAAAAACCATTGGAAACAATAATCTTTTCCCAAAGGGAAAATGACGAAAATGTTCGTATCTTTGACAAACTTTTTTGAAAAATTCAAACAACTTACAAGATTCCTAAATTATAAAATTTTTTGATAGTATGAAAGTATTGCTTGTAAACGGAAGTCCCCACCAGAAGGGGAGCACATATACCGCACTCGAAGAAATTGAGAAAGAGCTGAATATCGCAGGGATTGAAACTGAAATTTTCTGGATTGGAGCGAAACCGATTTCCGGCTGCATCGGATGCGGTCAATGCGTCAAGAACGGAGGGAGATGCTTTATGGATGACACTGTGAACATTTTCTTGGATAAGGCAAGGGATGCAGACGGTTTCATTTTCGGCAGTCCTGTTCACTATGCTGCAATTTCAGGTGCGCTTTCGTCATTTATGGACAGGGCATTCTATGGAAAGGGCGACCTGTTCCGCTATAAGCCGGCTGCGGGGATAGTCTGCTGCCGCCGCGCCGGTTCAACCGCCGCATTCGATGAGTTAAACAAATATTTCACGATTTCATCAATGCCTGTAGTTTCTTCCAAATATTGGAATATGGTTCACGGAACGAATCCGGAGGAAGTCCGCAGGGACGAAGAGGGGATGCAGGTTATGAGAGAACTCGGAAGGAATATGGCCTGGTTGCTCAAATGCATCAGTGCCGGTCGCGAAGCCGGTGTGGAGACCCCGGAGAGGGAAGCACCTGTCAAGACCAACTTCATCAGGTAATTCGATAATTATAGCCAGACTATAATCAGCAGAAGATAAATGTTGCACCAAAGTTCGAAAAAATCGGCAACTTTGGTGCAACATTTTTATTCTAAAATATCCGTAAATAATTGATTCACAGTGAGCACCCTTTGAAAATCCTCGCTATGACTTCCATCTCTCAAACCATAGGTTGTGATTAAAACTGTCTGGATGGACTTCCTGATTCCGGTTTCCGAAACATAGTCATCTATCTTATTCATAAGGCTTCTGCTCTCTTTCATATCGTGCTTGTATTCCGCGCGCGAATACTTCATTTCACACACATTGACAATGCTATCCGCACGCTCGATTATCATATCTATCTGTGCCCCCGGCACGGATTCCTTGCTTCTCCAGGAATAGAACTTTGTCAATATGGAATCAAGTCTGAGCGACTGGATGATTTGCCATATATGACACATACAGACTCTCTCAAAGGCCAACCCTAACCAGGTATTCTGAACTGGAGTATTTATGGTGTGACGCCAATAGGCACGGTCAGTCGTTTCGTCCGTACAGAAAGTCAGATAAAACAAAGTATAGAAATCGATAAGACGGTATATGCCCGAATTCTTCTTGCCGCCATTGCTATGATAAGATATGAAATCGCAAAGCACCAAATCTTCAAGACGCTCTGTTATCTGTTTCCCGGATGTCAGTTTCAATTTATCAAGAATGTCTTTACGAGTCAGTCCATTTTTGCTGTTTGCCAGCAAATTTATAATCACAATATATTGCTCCGGATTATCATATAAAGATTTATATAATCTGCGGTATTCCTTCTTAAG
Organism: Candidatus Cryptobacteroides sp.; assembly: GCA_051870155.1. Taxonomy (GTDB): domain Bacteria; phylum Bacteroidota; class Bacteroidia; order Bacteroidales; family UBA932; genus Cryptobacteroides. Next base: position 610 of record JBJEBO010000026.1, on the reverse strand, counting down.
TTCTGCATCCTGGGAGAAAAATAAAGCATCGATATTTTCTGCCACACTTTTATTGAAGTCCACCAATGAGAAATAATAAGGAATGCCACCCAAGGCCATATACATTTGAAGAATGGACAGTCTGTCCCATTTCCCCTTGCGTGCTTTTACATATTTTTCTGTCTGGTAAAGATTGAACGGTCGGAGATGCATCTCGTGAGTAACCCTGTTATGCAATCCGCCCTTGGAGTCAATGACATTACGGATCATCCAAGCCGTTGCAGACCCGCATATAATCAAAAATATATTGTCGTACCAGGATGCGACCCTGTTCCAAAAATCACCGAATGCCTTTACAAATCCTGAATATTCAGCATCAAAACAGGGTAGTTCATCTATGAATACGACGCACCTCTTCTTTCTTTTCTTTTTCTCTGCCCCGAAGATATCGCTGTCCGAGATCATGACGAACTTGATCAGGGGGTATTCAAAGCCCTTCCTCAGATTGCCGGCGATGACCATGGTCTCGCCCGGCTGGATCTCCCGGTCCGTATCCTCCGAGTAAAAGGCGGTAATGTCTCTGTCATACAGATCCTGGCTCAGACGTCTGGCTCTGGAGCCGGAAGCGGAA